>CAYYBZ010000212.1:0-3202 GCA_964470285.1 uncultured Oligoflexia bacterium | reverse complement strand
GAATATGTTGTTAAGGGTAATTTGGAACTTGATGTCCTAAGGGATGAATTACACATCTCTCTACCTGAAGGCGATTACGAAACCGTTGCCGGATACATACTTGAGAGTTTAAAAAAGATTCCCAAAAAGGGTGAAATTTGCAAGTATAGAAATATAAAGATGCAAATATTAAAATCTTCATCAAGGGCAATTAAAGAGATACGCATACTTTTTGATTCAAGCGATAATTAAGACTTTGAGGTCATTTTTATGAAAAAAATCATGGATACAATTCTTAAAAGGACAAAAGAAATTTTAAAGCAGAAGCTTAAACTTCCCGGAAAAATATTCCTATACACGTTCACCGTTATTATCGTTGTTTTAATGATGTACATTTTCTCCACAAAATGGGATTCAAATATTTTAGAGCTTTTCGGATGGGAAAAACCCGATTCAGGCTGGTTTGTTTTTTTCAAAATTTGCGCTGTTGTTTTAATAGGTACTCTTCTTACTTTGGTCTTTGTAAGAATGCTTACACGCAATTTAATAAGGGTTACAAAAGCCGCCCAGGCTATTGGTAACGGGGATCTTTCGGGGCATGAACTCCTGTTAAGAAAGAAAAAGTTTCCCGATGAAATTGATGAACTTTGTGAATCAATCAATCAAATGCTTAAAAATTTAAGAGAACTGGTAACGCTGTTAAAGGAAACTTCAAACAGCATCAATCAGTCTTCAAGTTTCCTTATACAGTCAGTGGAGAATCTTGATAATTACGGTAACGAACTGAATGTTTCCATGAACGATATTCTTAACGGGGCTAAAAGGCAAAAGGATATGGTGGGTAATGCGCTTTCAAACATAAAGGATATGGCCGATATTATTTCTAATTCGGCGGACAGTGCGGTAGATGTATCCAAATCCATGGGAAAGGCAAATGAAACAGCCGTTACCGGTGAAGAACTTGCCAAAGAGGCCATTGACAGGATGCAGTCGATATTCGACAAAGTGGAATCGTCCGGAAAATCGGTTTCAAGCTTTGTTGAAAAGTTCAAACAGGTCAACCAGATTGCGGAATTCATAACGGGCATTGCACAAAAGACAAATCTTTTGGCTTTAAATGCCAGTATAGAGGCTGCCAGGGCGGGCGAAACCGGCAAAGGATTTTCAATCGTGGCCGAAGAAATCAGGAAGCTTGCCGATAATACTTCGAGATCCGCATCGCAGATTTCAGATCTTGTGGGAGTTTTTGAAAAAGAGTCAAAAAACATAATCGAATCCATTAACGACAGCGTAAGAGGAATCGCCGAGAACCGTTCCGATGTCGGAATTATTATAAACTCTTTAGATAATATAGTTAAAAACGTGGCGGATGTTTCGTTTAAAGTTGGGAATATAACTCAACTTTCAGAGAACCAGAATTCACTGGCAGATAATGTTGTCGATTCGGCCGAGAATGTCGGCGAGATAGCGGAAAGAAACACTCAGCAGATAATTCAAATGTCGGTTGTTTTCTCCAAAGAAATGGGCGCTATTGACAAGATGAGGTCCAATGCAAGGAACATGTCAACTCTGTCGGGGAGCCTGGAGAAAATTGTTTCCAGATTTAAGACAAAAAACAGTCAATAGATGGTTAATAAAGAAGAGAATAAAGATAAGATATATGATAATGCGCAAGTGCATGAAGTGCTGACCTTTTTCATGAGCGGCAATCTTTTCGGTATTTGGCCCGATGATCTTCTTGAGATTGACGAGGAATATGACTATGTTCCTGTTCCTAATTCTCCTGATTTTATAAAGGGAATAATAAACAGCCACGGACGTGTTGTAACCGTTATCGATTTTACAAAAATACTTAAGAATCTGAATCTGGCTCTGGGAGCACAAAGAAGAATTGTAATCCTTAACGATGAAAAGTATATGCTTGGTCTTTTGGTCCCGTCGGATCTTCACATATCAATCTTTCAGGGAAAAAAAGAAGAAATTGAGCAATTTGATAAAATTCCTTTTTTTAAGAAATATCTGCTCGGCTCCGGCGAAGATAGTGTCAGGATTGATATCTTAAGCAAGGACTACATATGTGAATATCTAAAGGATTATTTTAAAAAAAGATCCATAGCAGAGTTGTAGGGAGCGCTTAGTTGGTAGATTTGAGTAAATATAAGGAGCTGTTCGTATCGGGAGTCAGGGAGAAGCTTGACGAAATGGCCGATCTGTCGATCCAGCTTGAAAAGGCCCCCAAAGACAAGGAGGTTATCGACGAAATTTTCAGGAATGCACATTCAATCAAGGGTATGGCCGCTACTATGGGCTACAATGAAATGTCCAAGCTGAGCCATAAACTTGAGAATCTTTTCGATAAAATCCGCAGCGGAGATCTGAATGCCGACGTTAATGTTACCGATACTATTTTAAAAACTCACTCACTACTCACCGAGATGCTCTCAGGAATTGAGATAAACAATTCAGACGATTATTCGACTCATGCCATTGTTAAGCAGATAAACAACGTAATAGAGGGTAAAAAAATTGAGAAAGATACGGAAAAGGACAAAATAATAGGCAAAGAGCTGCCATCAGTTGTCATCAGGGATCCGTTTGTAAGAGTAAAAGCAGTTTATCTTGACAGAATTATAGATGTCATTTCAGAGTTTATTTCCCTTAAATGGAGACTAAAAACCAAAAGCATTAAGGACGAAGACAGGGTTTTGGAAGGGGAAGTTGAGCTTATGGAAAAGCTTATACGTGAAATGAGCGAAAAAGTACTTTCAATGAGAATGCTTCCTCTGAGTCTGTTAACTTCCAAGCTCCCCAGACTTGTAAGGGAAATGTCAAAAGATCTTTCCAAAAGTGCAGAACTGGAGATTTCCGGTGAATCAATAGAGCTTGATAAAAATTTAATCGAATCGCTTGAAAGTCCGGTCATCCATATAGTTAGAAACTGTATAGATCACGGGATAGAGGAATCAAAAGACAGGAATAAACTTGGAAAAGGTTCGGCGGGGAACATATTTTTTAAAGCCTACAGGTTTCAGAACCGTGTTATCATAGAAATCGGTGATGACGGAAGGGGGATTGATCTGGCAAAGATTCAAAGACTTGCACTTGATAAAAAGATCATCAGCCAGATGGATCTTGATCTCATGGACGAGGAAAGAAGGTTTTTGCTGGTTTGTACCCCGGGTCTAAGCACTCACAGTAGTGTAAGCGAGGTCTCCGGAAGAGG
>CAYYBZ010000211.1:2635-4669 GCA_964470285.1 uncultured Oligoflexia bacterium | reverse complement strand
AGATAGCAAATACTACGACATTAAGGTTATTCAGGACGTCGGGATCAAAGTTACGGAAATTGAAGTACACAACATAACGCTACGTGAAGTGATATGGACGGAAAACGGGGAGTCATTCAGGGATTATGAGTGGTCCTTTTTAGGATTGTAATCGACTATCTGCTTTCTAAAATAATAGTTACGGGCCCGTTGTTTACAATATCGACTTCCATGTGTTGGCCAAACCAGCCTGATTGAACATTATTTACGCTTTCTTTGGCTTTTTTTATGAACCTTTGAACCAATTTAGAGCTTTTCTGAGGATCTTCCGCAAGGTGAAATGAAGGTCTCCTTCCTTTTTTAGTGTCTGCCAGAATAGTAAACTGTGAGACAATCATCAGATCTCCACTCGTATCAAGAAGAGAAAGGTTCATTTTACCCTCAGAGTCCTCAAAAATTCTTAAATTCAGAATTTTATCGAGAAGAAAATCCGCCTCTTTCTGCGAATCTTCCTTTTGAGCGCCCAAAAGGACCAGAATACCGTTTTTGATTTCTCTTGAATTAATTTTATCGCCTTTGAGTGTGACTTTTGCGCTTGAAACTCTTTGAAGAACCGCTTTCAAAGTTTTTATCCTTTTTCAATCCTTATCTTCGTTTCTGCCATAACATCTTTAAGCATACGAGGGTCATCCAATATCTTTCCTATAATGTTGACTTCACTTGCAGGAACAGGTTCAGGTCCGTTTGAAGCCGGTGTGGGACCGAAAAACAGACAAACAGCATCGTCAGGCGGCCAGAAACCTATATCTCCGACGTTTACAACCTTGGTGGCCGTTTCATCCAGAGGTTTTTTTATAGGACTTTTGAAGTAGAATTCATCGCCCCATGTATTTATATCAGCCTCAAAGGGCAGCGATCTGATAAGAGCTTTGGCGTTTTCAGTATCATAAAGCTTAGCCCTTAAAGTTAAGTCTCCAACCTTGATAATTATGTTTTCAGGCATTGTTTTCCTCCATACTGAATTATCATTTTTTATACCATTTTCACTAATAAGTTTAAATGAGCTTCTCATAGAACATTTACAAGACCTTCAGCTTTGCCGCAACGTGCATAAAGCTTTCAACTTCCTGCCATCAACAATTCATTGTCAGTTATGTTTTAAATTGTAACTGTATATTGTGAATAAGTATCACATTTAATCATTTTAATGGGAGTTTTGTTAACTTTTATTTCCATTATCAGACAATTTAATATTTTAAAATGAAAAAAGCGTAAACATTAAGTGATTTCTATCGTGTAAATATTTGGTTCGGAGTTATAATTCAATCATCGGTTTCCCGGATAATTGGAAGTTTAAAGTACTCTATGCCCTCTACGATTAGAGCTTTTTCATCATTTTCATCTGTTTTTCCGTAAATGTTCCTCTTTTTTGCTTCTCCATAATGAATTTTTCGTGCTTCTTGTGAAAATTTCTCGCCGACATACTCAAATTCCTTCTTTATCTTATCGCTGATATTTTTCAGCATGATGTAAGCATTATTTGAATCTCCAACAGTCTTTTTGTTTTCTTGTAAAGATTCAAGTGATTTCAAAGACTGATTTGAAGCTAATACCTTCTCCAGGACTGTATCTGCACAAACAGGACAGCATACATTTTTACCGGCAATTTGTTCTTCAAATGAGTCAATATTCTTAAACCAGCCGTCAAATTCATGACTGTTTGAACATTTTAACTTGTAAACAATCAAATTTTACTCCGATTATGTTCGAAAAACTTTTTTTAAAAATACAAGTTGAAAGTTTTTTTTGTTGCAATTAGTAAAATAATACATGTACAATAATATTTAGGAGTTACAAATAACTCAAAATTTTTTTTCTTTGAAAGGAGTAAAAAATGGCAGTGAGAAAGAAAGCAAAGAAGAAAAAGAAGGTTGCAAAGAAGAAACCAGCAAAGAGAAAAAAGAAAGCAACCAAGAAGAAAAAACCGGCAAAGAAAAAGAAAAAAGTTGCTAAGAAAAAATAGCGCATCTTTTTTCGCAAAAGTTTTTAGGGGAG
>CAYYBZ010000211.1:0-2625 GCA_964470285.1 uncultured Oligoflexia bacterium | reverse complement strand
TAGTCTCCCCTTTTTTTATTTAACTCCAATAAAGAATTTCAAAGAACAAAAAAACGATTGACTAGAATAAATTGTATGTTGTCTGATTATCATATACCGGGAATCTTTCCAATATAGATATTTTTAGTATTCTCATATTACAATACATCTTGACAGGATATTACTGGCTGCTACCATCCATAATCGGTGGATAATTCCAGAAAAATCTTATCTATGGTGTTAGCCGGCGGAGAAGGAAAAAGACTTTATCCGCTTACAAAAGACAGGGCAAAACCCGCCGTACCCATAGGAGGAAGGTATAGAATCATAGATTTTGTTCTTAATAATTTTATTAATTCAGGGTTTTATAAAATAAAGGTTCTTACTCAGTTCAAATCAAGCTCGCTTAACGATCACCTGTCAAAAGCTTGGAATTTATCCACATCGCTTAACCATTATATCGATGCCGTACCTGCCCAGATGAGAACAGGCCCTTTCTGGTATAGAGGAACTGCTGACGCAGTATATCAAAACTTAAATCTGATTTTTGATGAAGAACCCGAACATGTGATAGTTTTCGGGGGAGATCACGTTTACAGAATGGATATAAGACAGATGCTGGACTTTCACATGGAAAATGATGCAGATATAACTGTATGCGCTGTTTCATGCGACGTTAAGGAAGCCGCCCGTCAATTTGGGGTAATAGAAGTTGATAAAAACTCTAAAATGATCGGATTCGAGGAAAAACCGGCCATGCCAAAAGAAATTCCCGGCAAACCTAAAAGAACATTGGCCTCAATGGGCAACTACATATTTAAAACCGAAAAAATGCTTGAGATACTTGAAAGCGACGCCTTAAGAAACACCGCACATGACTTCGGTAGGACTATTATCCCTGAATCTTTTTCAAATTATAAAGTATTCGTTTACGATTTCTTTAACAATTCCTATCCCGGAATGACTGAAGAAGAAAGAGGCTACTGGAAAGACGTAGGTACAATAGGAGCATACTGGAAAGTTAATATGGATTTTGTCGCGGTTTCTCCTGTATTCAACCTTTATAATGATGCTTGGCCCTTAAGATCTTATCATCCTGACGTTCCCCCTGCAAAATTCGTCTTTGCAGACGAAGAACATGACAGAATGGGAATAGCAACCGACTCATTAGTCGCTGAAGGTTCCATTATTTCAGGCGGAACAATTGACAGATGCGTTCTCTTCCCAAAAGTCAGAATTAACAGCTACTCTACGATAGAACAGTCGGTTTTAATGGAAGGAGCTGAAATCGGCAGGCATTCCAGAATCAAAAAGGCCATTATTGATAAGGGAGTAAAAATTCCTCCCGGTACGGAAATCGGATATGACCCCCAGCAGGATAAGGAAAGATTTCATGTCTCTGAAGACGGCATAGTCGTTATCCCTAAAGGAGCAGTTATAAAAGAATGAAAACTCTCGGTGTCGCTTTTTTATGGCATATGCACCAGCCCTGTTATTTCGACGGACTTACAGGAAAAATAACCCTGCCATGGATAAGATTACACGGCATAAAAGCCTACTACGACATGCCTTTGCTTCTTGAAGAATTTGAAAATACAAGAGTTACGATTAATATTGTCCCCTCACTTATTGAACAGATAGAACATTATAGAAAAAGGCAGTCCTTTGATATTTTTTACGATTATTCAATTAAGCGGGCATCCGATCTAAACGATGAAGATAAGATTTTTATTTTAAGATATTTTTTCTCCTGTAACTGGCCGACCATGATTAACCCCTACAAGGATTACAATACTCTTCTGATAAAGAGGGGAACATCCTCTGATCCTGAAATCCTCCAAAAAAGGCTAAAGAGATTTACAAATCAGGATTTCCTGGATTTACAATGCTGGTTTAATCTTGCCTGGTTCGGATTTAAAGCGGTTGAGAATAAGCCCGGCATTAAGGAGTTACTGGATAAATCTAAGAAATTCAGTGAAGACGATAAAAAATTCATAATGGAAACTCAGCTGGATATTCTAAACGAACTGCCTTCAATTTATAAAAGAGCACAGGATGAAGGACGGCTCGAGATTTCAATGTCTCCTTTTTATCATCCCATTCTACCTATAATAATAGATTCCGATTCTTCGAGAAGAGCGATGCCCAATGCGGCTTTACCTGCAAGAATGAGCTATCCCGAAGACGCAGATGCTCATATAATTATGGGAAGAGAACTTTACCAAAAAACTTTCGGCAGAGAACCCAAAGGTATGTGGCCCTCTGAAGGGTCGGTTTCTCCCGAGGCCTGTGAAATAATCCGGAAAAACGGCATAAACTGGATAGCAACTGATCAGGAAGTATTATCCGAATCAATAGGCGGGATTAGAACCGTTGACGAGCTTCTAAAACCTCATATTGTTTCAACTGCTAAAGGAGAGCTAAATGTCTTCTTCAGGGATAAAGCCATATCCAACCTGATTAGCTTCACTTATCAGAGACAGTCAAGCGATTTAAGCGTTTCTAATTTTATTAATACATTAAGCGGCATCAGGGAAAAAAGTACTCTTGAAAATCCCTGTATCTCGGTTATTCTCGACGGCGAGAATCCCTGGGAATACTACGAAGACAGAGGAGCATCTTTCTTAAGGACAATGTATAAGGAGC
>CAYYBZ010000210.1:0-4671 GCA_964470285.1 uncultured Oligoflexia bacterium | reverse complement strand
TTAGCATTTTAACTTGAAAGCTATTATATATGAGAATTGTAGTCAAATACTATTTGCAGCTTACCTTTTAGAGTTATTGGGGTTGATTTTTAAAGCATGATAAGCTAGCTTAATTTTGATAAGCAACTTAAACCATTATAATTCTTAACTTTATGAAAACTTTTTATTTTGACTGCTCATCTGGAATTTGCGGTGATTTAACTTTATCCGCTTTTTTAGATCTCGGCGCTGATTTGGAAAAGGTTAATTCCGATATTGGCCTTTTAAAGCTGGAGGAAGAACCCCGCTTTGAATCAAAGAAAACAAATTTAAAGGGAATTTCAGGAACCACCGCTTCTGTAAAAACAAATAAATTTTGCAGCAAACAAAGAAGTTTTGCTGAAATAAAATCATTAATTGAAAAATCGGCCCTAAAAGATTTTGTTAAAGATAAAAGCGTAAAGATTTTTGAGGTAATAGCTAAAGCAGAGTCGAGGGTACATGATGTACCTTTGGAAAAAGTTCATTTCCATGAAATAGGAGCGGTTGATTCTATAGCCGATATTGTTGGTGTTGCTTCATGTTTTAACCAGTTCGAGCCTTTCAAGGCTTTCTTTTCAGAGCTTCCCGTCTCCAGCGGAACGATTAAGACCCAGCACGGCATTTTACCCTTGCCCGCTCCGGCGACCGCATTAATTCTTGAAGGGATACCAGTTTACGGAACAGATACTGATAAAGAGTTAATAACTCCTACGGGAGCAGGAATTGCAAAGATTTTCGCAAACTCATTTGGAAATTTTCCTCATATGACCATAACTAGATCCGGCACAGGGCATGCCAAGAACTCCTTTGAAAATCTTCCGGGTTTATTGAGAATTTTTGAAGGAGAGCCCTCTGATTTATCTGACAGTGACTCGGTTTTTGTTTTAGAAACAAATATTGATAACTTTAATCCTGAGTTTTACGAACATATACAGAGCCTGCTTTTTGGAAAAGGAGCTTTGGACGTATGCCTGATAAATGTTGCGATGAAAAAGGGAAGACCGGGAACCATCTTAAACGTAATATGTAAAACGGACGATTTACAAAAAATGTCAGATATTATTCTTGCTCAAACGTCTTCAATAGGTCTGCGCTATTATGAAGCCAAAAGAAAAAAACTCAAAAGAGAGCTCGCCAGAATAGAAACACCCTGGGGAAACATAAATGTAAAGAAGATACTATCGGTTAACGGCACAGGAATTTATCCAGAGTACGAAGACTTAAGAAAAATATCCAAAGATAAAAACATACCCATTCATGAACTTCACATTGAAGTCAGTGCATTTTTAAATCAACAAAAGTAGCTTTCCCAGCGCAAATTAAAAAGGATCGCAAGAAAGAGACATTTTATTTCACTTTTGCTAAATTATTGATATAATAGTTTAAAAATTAACATACATGTATTGCTTCGAGGTTACACAGAGGTATGGGTTACTCAGGCTGGAGAGATTATCAAAAAGATCTAAAAGGAGGGAACTTTTCAAGCCCTTTAAAGGGTGCATCCCTGAAAAGGTCTGTTTCTTTTGTCATTGCCGCATTCCTTTGCGTAACGGTCACACTGCTTATGGCCTATAAACCGACTCCTCAAACACCTGTCGTCATAAAAGATTCCATTGATACTAAAGGCATTTATTCATCAATAGTTGAGAATCTCGATCCGCATAAAATAAGCTCCGGTAAAGCTTTCAGACCTATTAATTTGGATAATGAAAAATATTATCTCAAATTTTCAATTGACGAGAAACTTCAAGGCAAAATGGAACGCCTGCTTAAACGATATAAGCCCCCCTATGCCGCAGTAATAGGAATGGATCCGGCCTCCGGCAAGATTCTGGCAATGGCAAGTTATTCCAGACTCGATGATTCCGATACGAACTGGTGTCTTAAATCACCTTTCAGGGCAGCATCAATATTTAAGGTTATAACATCTGCTGCTGCCATAGAAAATCTGCATATGGGCAGAAACACAAATATCGGATTTAACGGAAGACTTTACAGATTAAACAAAAGAAATGTCTTTGATAAACGCAGATACAGAAACCGCATGACATTAGGTACGGCTTTTGCGAAATCGGCCAACATAGTTTTTGCCAAGCTTGTTGAACATGGAATAAAGCCCCGGCACCTTCGGCAATATTCAGAACAATTCCTTTTTAATCAGGATATTCCCTTTGATTTTGAAGTAGAATCCTCACATGCAAGCATACCCGAGGAAAAATATAAACTGGCCAAAACTGCCGCCGGATTTGGCGATGTAACACTTTCTCCTCTTCACGGCGCAATAATTGTTTCTTCCATTCTAAATAGAGGAGCGATGATATCCCCCTACATAGTAGACAAAATCTACGATGAGAACAGATCTCTGATTTATCAGAAAAAGCCGTTTTTTCCACAAAGGCTTATTGAGGAGGATACGGCATTATCAATTAAGAGAATGATGGGGCTTACTCTTAGCAGGGGAACCATTAGGAAAACCTTCCGGGGATGGCACAGAGATAGAGTCCTATCCAAATTGAACATCGGCGGTAAAACGGGCTCACTGAGCTCCAGAAAACTCAAGGGTCAACATGACTGGTTCGTAGGTTTTGCCGAATACGGTGATAAAAAACTGGTTGTTTCGGCAGTAATTGTTAATCATTCCCTGTGGCACATCAAGCCCATATATCTGGCCAAACAGGCCTTCCTCGATTATTTCAGATAATTTTTAAATATGCATCCGACCCCGAATAAAACGAAAGCGGGTCGACCATCTCGACCCGCTCTCTAACCTGAGACGCTCTCAGCTAAGACAACCTCTTAGCCCCGCCTCTAAGAACGTCTCAAAAATCGTAGGGCGAAAACATTTAAAGGAGGTAACCCCGAATAATCGGGGAGGGAACCATGACCTAAATTAATACTATCAGATATGAACTTATGTTGTCAACATATATTTATTAACTTATTTCAGCAATAATTTTAAATATTTAAAAAGGAATTTTAGTTAACACTATTCACCAATAAATGTAAAATTGCTTTTTTAGGCCTTTGGCTCCATGACGTTCTGGTCCGGTGTAACAGGCGAAGAGTTTGCCTCCTGCTACACAATTTATCTTACATCTGCCGGTCACCTATTCTTATGAACCTCAGACTTGACAAATCTTAAATCAGTCCTATATTTCACTTAAAAAATTGTTATAAACCAATAGGAAGTTAGATATGAAAAAGTCATGCACCGTCTGTTTTATCCTTCTTCTCCTGTTCCCGATGTTTTCATTAAATGGCGCCGTTAATTCAATAAGAAAGAACCCCGTAGTAAACGCCGTCAAACAGGCTTCCCCGGCAGTAGTCAATATCAGCACAGAAAGAGTTGTAAGAGTTAGAGAAAATCCCTTTTCCCAGTTTCATTATGATCCCTTTTCATCAATGGAGAGCTTTTTAAACGATTTTTTCTCACCCAAAACACACAAGAAAAAGGTTCCAAACAGCCTCGGTTCAGGTGTAATCGTAGATAATCAAAACCATGTTTTGACTAACCACCATGTAATTATGAGTTCTTCCGAAATAAAGATTACTCTGCCCGATAAGAGAGAATTTAAGGCAAAACTGGTCGGAGGAGACCCAAGATTTGATATTGCCGTTTTAAAAATATTGGACGCCAAGCAAAAACTTCCTAAAATTGAAATGGGCAGTTCAAATGATCTAATGATAGGTGAAACCGTTATTGCGATAGGCAACCCCTTCGGACTGTCAAACACAGTTACAACAGGTGTTATTTCCGCCATTGGAAGAACAGTCAAGGCTTCGGAGCAGAACGTTTTTGAAAATTTTATACAAACGGATGCATCGATTAATCCGGGAAATTCCGGAGGCCCCCTCTTAAACATAGAAGGTAAGCTTATAGGCATAAATACAGCCATATATGAAAAGGCTCAAGGGATAGGATTTGCCATTCCCATAGACAGTGCAAGAAAGATAATGCGTTCACTGCTTGTTTACGGTGAACTTCCTCCGGTTTGGCTTGGATTTAAGGTTGACCGCTTTAAAAAGGGCGGCGTTTATGTTTCCATGCTTGAAGATTCTTCTCCTGCGGCAAAATCGGGATTAAGAGCAGGTGATAAGCTTATCAAAATGGGTAAAAGATTAATTAATGACACGGAAGACTTTTCACACGCCGTTTCCAGATACACAATAAAGGATCAGATTCCGATTGTTGTAAAAAGGAACAATAAAGAATTGAACTTCAAGGTTTTTGCAAAAAAGTTTCCGAAAGATTACGGTCTTAAAATTGCCGGGGATAGAATGGGATTAACGGTAACCGACAATACAAAGATTTCAAGGTTACGTTACGGCGTTAAATCAAAAAACGGAGTCATCGTTTCAGGAATTATCAAAGACTCTGTAGCCGCTAAAATGGGAATTAAAAAGGGAGATACTATTCATCAAATTGACGCTGACGAGATTAAAAGCGTAAAGGATTTTGAGAAGGCCTCTTTAAAGCTTTTTTACAGCGACAGCGCGATGATAAAGCTGGAAAGAGGACCGTATATATATAAATTTGTTATGAGGCTTTTGTAAGTACTCATAAGGACTGATATATTTTACATAGCTGCTTTCTTGACAAAATTCTGTCTTAAACTATTATTATTTAACAATTTTTCTATACATTAAAAG
>CAYYBZ010000209.1:0-4675 GCA_964470285.1 uncultured Oligoflexia bacterium | reverse complement strand
ATATAATGATATTGTCGGGAACATTCATTTTGAGCTTTCGAGAAAGTTCAAGGGCAGTCGGGAAATTCATATCGTGATAAGTGCTTATATGTATGGCATTTTTAAAATTTTCAGGGGTATATCTTAGAATTTGCCCAACTTTTTCAGCTTCAAGCATTATAGCATCTATGACAAAGGCCCGGTCAAAATCAACCAATTCCTCGACAAGCTCGAAACCTGGTGAAAAGGCCTCTTTGACAACTACATCCTTGTTATCTTTGAGTTTTTGCTCAAGTTCACGGGCAATATAAACTCCGACACCGTCATCACATAATAAAGTGTTACCGACTCCTAATATTACTGTTTTAATACTCATATCGATTAATTAAAAGGAGCAGCATTATAACAGCCCTTTTATATTTGCGCTACTATAGGCATGAACTGACAATAAAAAAGGCCGCTTATCGCGGCCCTTTTTTTATTCCATTAGTTTGTCCAAATCTGATTACTTCGTATTCTGCTCCAGCCTTTTTATTACGTTTCTTTCTTTATCGTAAATGTTAACGACTAAGGGCATTTTGCCCGGAAGTGTGTGAGTCGCGCAACTAAAACACGGATCGTATGAACGGAATGCCATTTCAACCATGTTCAAAAGTCCCTGATTAACTTCACCTTTTTTGATGAGTTTCTGTGCAGCTCTTTTTATCGACATTGATATAGGAGCATTGTTATTTGTTGTTCCGACAATTAAATTAACGGCTGTGGTGATTCCGTTTTCATCACTTTTGTAATGATGGGTTAAGGTTCCTCTTGGTGATTCTACTATGCCGACACCTTCGGTGGGTGTTTCTTCGGGTATAGCTCTTACGTTAGGGTCGGTTATCTCAGGATCAACGGCAAGCTCTAAAGCTCTTTCTGATGCATACATTAATTCAATAAGACGAGCCCAGTGATTGGCAAGTGTTGCATGAACAGGTTTTGTACCAAGGGTTTCATAAAACTTATCGTAAGCTTCCTGAGCCAGTGGTGTCGCCATGCCGTCGGCAGCGTTAAGTCTTGAAAGTGGAGAGGCCATGTAAACGCCAGATTCAGGGCCGTCAACAAAACCTTTCCAGCCTATTTTCTTCAAATAAGGATATTTTAAGTAGCTGTAGGGTTCAACATGTTCTGCAACATATTCTTTATAATCTTTGGCTTCATATTTACAGATTTCTTTTCCTTCCTGATTTACTACTCTTACTTTTCCTTCGTAGAAATTGACCTTGTTATCTTTGTCTACAAGGCCCATGTAATGTGTGTTGAGTGCATATATGTCCCCCAAAATAATATCTACGTAGGTTTTGTTCTTAAGAACAACATCATCAAACACCTTAAGGCTGACCTTTGAAAATTCAACACAAGATCTGGCCATTTCGACTATTTTGAGCTTTTCTTCCTCGGTAATGCCTTTTGAAACTCCTCCGGGAAGAGTCCATACGGGATGAGTGGATTTGCCGGAAGTAATAATTTGAATGTTCTGTCCGAATTTTCTGTGTTTGATGACTTCTCCGCCCAACTCCAGTCCTACTGCCTCAACAACTCCCAAAACATTTCTTTTTTCAGGAGGAGCATCCGGGCCTAAAACGAAATCGGGTGCGGCCAAGGCATAGAAATGTGCGATATGAGAGTGAATGAAATGGCCTGAATAAAAAAGTTCTCTAAGTTTGTGGGCTACTTGAGGTGTTTTTGCATGGTAAACATCATCTACGGCTTTTCCCGACGCCATATGATGCGCCCCGGGGCAAACTCCGCATAATCTTGTTACGATTCTGGGAAGCTCAATGATAGGCCTTCCTACACAGAATCTTTCAAATCCTCTTAATTCTGGAACCTGGAAATAGCAGTTTTCAACGTTGCCTTCATCGTTTAAGAATATTTCTATTTTACCATGTCCCTCGAGTCTGGTAATGGGATCAATGGTTACTCTTTTCATGTTTTAGTCCTCCTTAAAATGGAAAGTGGAAGTCCGAATCTATAGAAAAGACCCAAAGGGTCCGGGATCTGTTTTATAATCTCATCAATTTCCTTTTCATCCTCAGAATCTATTACAGAGGCTATTGATGAAAGAATTTTAGTACCCTGATCTGCAACATCCGGGGGCGGTCCGTAACATCCTCTGCACGGCATATTGGAGTTAATACATGCTTCATTACATCCGGACCTTGTAGCCGGTCCCATGCAGATAATGCCTTGTTCGAGAAAACATTTTTCAGGATCTAATATTATTTCATGGGGAGAGTAGAATTTTTTGATTTTCTTTTCGGATTTTACTCTCTTGCAGGTATCGCAAAGAATTTTATCCGAAGCACCGATAACCGAACCCTTGGGTGGCAGCTTTCCCGAAACAACAACCTCTACGACTTCCCAAATTCTTTCCGGATGTGGCGGACAGCCAGGCATGTAGTAGTCTACGTCAACGGTTTGTTGAAGAGTCTTTACGGTATTAAAGAATTCGGGGATTCTCAATTCGCCTTCTTTAACATTATATTCGGGCATAGGCCTTGTTTTATCGGGATTGTCGGTTGAATCCGTACTTTGGTAAACAGTATTAAAAATTTCATCCCTGTTTGCCGCATTTCCGAGACCGGGTATTCCGCCCATATGAGAACAGGAACCGTAAGCTACAAGTATTTTTGATTTTTGTCTCAAAAGATGCGCAAGCTCTTCCCCTTCTGAATTTCTTATGGCTCCGTTAAAAAGGGTAAGATCAATCTCCCCGTCCTCCATATCGACAACATCGCCGTATTTGCCGTCAAAGGCAAGAGGCATTAATACAACATCTGCAAGTTTTGCGAAATCGAGAATTTTTTCGTGTATATCTAAGAAGGCTACTTCGCAACCGCCACAGCTAGCAGTCCATAGCACTGCTACTTTTAACTTCTTTTCCTTCTTTTCCATGTTTTTCACTCCCCGTTTCATGTTTTGTTATTTCTTTTTCGGTATCAATCGGTTTAACGAAAGGTCCGAGCTTTCTGATTGTTTCAGTCATTTCGTTGACAATTTCTGCAAACCTTTCTCCCTCTGAGGCCGACACCCATTCAAGTCTGACTCTTCCGTCCTCAATTCCGAATTGCCCAAGCAATTTCTTCAAGAGAGGAAATCTTCTCATCGTTTTATAATTTCCCTCTTTGTAATGACAGTCTCCGGGATGACATCCTGCTATTAGAACTCCATCAGCACCCTCGCTTAGGGCTTTAACTATGAATGTGGTGTCTACTCTTCCGGAGCACATGACCTTTACTATTCTTATATTGGGTGCGTATTTTATTCTTGAGGTTCCTGCCAGATCTGCACCGGAGTATGAACACCAGTTGCAAAGAAAGCCCACTATTTTTGGTTCAAAACTCATCGTTTACCTCCTAATTATTTTGAAATACCTTCAATTTCTGCAAACATCTGCTGTTGAGTAAAGTGTTTGCTGATGATCGCTCCCGAAGGACAGCCCACTGTACATGTCCCGCAGCCTTTACATAGAGCCTCGTTTATTACGGAAACCTTCTTCTCTTCATCGAAGGTTATTGCACTGTAGGGACATAATGTATTACAGATTCTGCATCCGGCACATGATTCTTCCTTAATCCATGAGGTTGCGGATTCGATTTCAATTTTGCCTCTTACAAGAAGTGACAGTGCCTTTGCGGCTGCACCCGAGGCCTGAGCTACCGTATCCGGGATATCTTTCGGTCCCTGTGCGCATCCTGCAATAAACACACCGTCGGTCGCAGTTGAAACAGGTGCAAGTTTGGGATGTTTTTCAGGGAAGAAGCCGTTTTTGTCGGGGCAAAGTGAAAGAAGCTTTGCGGTATAGTCCATATCTTCTCGTGCATCAAGAGGAGGACATAAAACAACCATATCAACCGGAATTCTTCTTACTGAATTTAAAAGAGTATCTTCAACTCTTACCACAAGCATGTTTTTTTCTTCTTCATAGATATAAAAATCGCTAACCTCGGCTGCTTTGCCTCTTATAAATCTGACGTCTTCTTCTAAAAGTCTTGAATAAAACTCTTCATATCCCTTTCCAAAACATCTCATGTCAATATACATCTGATAAACTTCCGCATTTATTTTCTCCTTAATAAGATGTGCATATTTAAGTGCATACATGCAGCAAACCCTTGAACAGTATTCACGATGATTGACGTCTCTTGAGCCTATACAGTGAAGAATTGCTACTGATTTTGGAGCAGTTCCGTCTTCTTTAAGAATTCTCCCTCCGGTAGGGCCGGAGGCATTGTTGAGCTTTTCAAAATCAAGGCTTGTAACAACATTTGGAAGCCTTCCGTAGCCGTACTGTTTGAGCTGTCCAACATCAAACATCTTAAAGCCGGTTGTAGCTATGACGGACCCTACATCAAATTCTGAATGTGTTTCTTTCTGATCGTAATCGATAGCTTCTTTTTCACATACGGTTTTGCATATTCCGCAGCCTTCAGTCTGAAAATGTATGCAGTAATCTTTGTGTATTATAGGAACATTGGGAACAGACTGATATGTCGGTGTTGAAATGGAGGCCAGCGGACCTAGCTTTAAATTGTCGTGAATAATTTTACGCCCCTTAATATCTTCCACGGTTATTATCCCGGTAGGGCAGACATGGGCGCATGAACCGCATGCTATGCAGTTATCTGCATTTTCTACAAAAGGAGTTGTTACG
>CAYYBZ010000208.1:0-4710 GCA_964470285.1 uncultured Oligoflexia bacterium | reverse complement strand
AGCTACCTTCAGCTGGGGTATACTTATAGCGTTGTGCGTTTTACTGTCTTTCTGGTACACGGGTTATTACAGGGCAATGGACAGGGAGACCACCTTAACGGTGACCTTTCTTACCCTGGCGTTTGCACGCCTCTGGCATGTGTTCAATATGAGAGATACGAATTCCGGATTAATACGCAATGTGGTAACAAGCAATCCCTTTATATGGTATTCTCTCTTGATAAGTTCCGCCTTATTGATTGCAGGCACTTATTCCCCCGGTCTTTCGGGCTTACTCTCTTTAAAGGATCCCGGGCTTGAGGGCTGGAAGATAATCGTTGCCGTAAGCCTTTTGCCGCTGTTGATCGGTCAGATATATAAGGTTGTTGCCCGGATCTTTAAAAATGACGATAAAAGACATTCCGGAGCTTGATTCATTTATAAACCGAAATACGAATGCTTATAATTTATGCTTATAAAGAAAAGAATAAACTTAGCGATTCTCATTATATTTTTAATTTGCCCGGAATCTATTAAAGCGGCAGGAGTTGAAAAATTAATTTGTCAAAACATCAAAATTATCGGCGAACATTCCATAGATTTTAACGAAACGGAAAAAAAGCTTATTTGCGGTGACGATTCCGTATCGGAATGGTCTAATATCCCGGCTTATCAGGCTAAATATTTACTGGAAATATTTCTTCAAAAAAGAGGTTTTCATAATCCGGTATTCGAGGAAAAAGATTCTCTGCTTATCGTCCACACAGGTGAAATCTCACTGATTAAGAATGTGGAACATGATACTACCGCCCGGGACATCAGCCTAAAACGAAAGAGAAGAATAAAAAATATCGAACTTACACCTGAAAATCTCGACATTATTGAGAAGTGGCTCATTGAAGAATACAGAAGAAAGGGCCATGCCTGTCCTGATATTTCACTTTCAGCCTTCCCTTCCAAGGGTCTGGTTTCAATAGATGCAAAACCCGGCAGAAAATACTTTCTTGATAACAACACTATTGAAGAAGAAAAAATAGATGACCTTAAAAAGGGTATTATAAGAAGATACCGTGCTTTTAACAAAAAAAGCGAATTCGATATCGATCTTCTTAGGCTTACAGAAGAACGCATAAACCTGGACGGAATAGTCCAGCATAATTATTTTCTTATAAACTGCGAAAAAGACAGTGAACTGCTTACCCACAGATTTCTTCCGGATGATCCTAGAATTTTCGGTTTCGGCGCAGGTTTCAACACTGAAGAATATTTTATTTTAAAGCTTTACTGGCGCCATGCAAGGCTTAGTTCAACAGGCTCGTCAATTGACATCAGTGCCACCGGATCTTACAGGCAGCAGGAGTTCAAAACAGAAATGGAATGGTATGTACTGCCCTATCCTGCAAGATTTCACTTAACACCTCATTTATCTTTCAGAAGAGAGTATGAGAACAATTATGATACGGCAACGACAAAAGTTAAACTGGCTCCGGCCACAACCGGAGATAATTCATCTCTGGGCATACAAATCTCGGGAGGCCCGGCATTTAAGTATGTAAAGGTCCTGGGGGGATCAGGGCTGAACGATTCAAAATGGCTAGGACTGGAATTTGAGTTCAGGGCCATGAGCCACGATTTTGAACTTCATAAGAAAGATCCCAGATCCGGTTTTCAGGCTATTCTAAACGGAGATCTCAACTCTTCAAATATATTATCACCCGTTACACTTCAAAAGATTGATTTCAGATATACCTGGCTTTTTAACCCCTTAAAACTTTCCCCGCCGCTTTTAATATTCGGACTTAGAGGAGGAATAGCAACAACGATCACCGATTCTGCAAACAGTAATCTCGAAAACATACCGGGAAATTATTTTCATTACCTGGGCGGCTCCAGCAATTTAAGGGGCTTTTCCCGTCAGGAACTTCCCACAGGGGATAGGGGCGCTCTTTTTACCGTATTTACCGGCTTTGAAACCAGAGTTGCAAATTTTTTCCCGTTCTATATCGAACCTATCGTATTTTTTGATATAGGCGCTTTAGGTTTAAAATACTTTGACTTGGACAAACCCATTCTTTATTCAGCCGGGGGTGGAATAAGATGGGCCTCTCCTTTCGGCGCCTTGAGAATAACTCTGGCCCACGGTTTCACTGCAGGCGCCTCCACCGAACTCTCAAATGATGTTTCCCATTTTCAGTTCTACCTCAGCTTTGGAGAGGAATTTTAAAATTGAGTTTAAAGATAAAAATAATTCTTAGAATTCTCTTTCTTATATGTATTTTCATAATCGTTATTTGTACATCGGTGTCCATTCTGGCCTGGTTTTTTCCGTCTATCGTTATAAATAAAAAAACATTCAATATCACAAGGAGCTTTCTTTTAAGATCGGGGATATATCTTGATGTCGAAAATCTCAGCATCAACGCAAAATATGAATCCTTCTTTGAGAAATCTGTAAGCGTAACTTTCAGACGTGCAAGCTTTCTATATCCGCGGGCCGGCATAGAAATACATGCCGGTAACAGCAACATCCGGACAAGATTTAATATCAATCCTCAGCATTTCAGGTTTACGCATCTGGGGCCTGTGAATATCGCCGGTCTGGATATTACTATCGAATCAAAAAAGAGCGATGATGAGAAATCCGGGGCAAAAGACGGCAATAGTCCTGGGATATCACTACCGTATATAATCGAAAACGCCTCCTTAAAAAAGACAGATATAGAAGTTAAAAGATTACTTTTTAAAAACGGCGATAACGCTTATTTTTCCGGACACGTTACTTCAGTTCCCGAAGAAGGGGGATTCAAATGGAAATTTGATGTTAAAGGGAGCTTAGCAGAAGAAAAAGAAAAAATTCAGATTCAATCCGAACTGAATATGTTTACAGGCCCGTCACTGAATCTTGATAGTTTAGCTGCGAAGATAAAAGCCGATCTTAACGCCGAAATGGCCGATAGAACTATCAGCGTAAATCTTAGATCCATAAGAAAGGAAAACGGGATCGAACTTTTATTATCGAGTAACTATACGGATAATGATATTCCGTTTAAAAAAGTCTCGCTTAAGAAGTGTTCTTTACTTTTTTCTGATGGTATTTTTACCCATGAGGCAGGCGAGCTTAAACTGAATTGCAATTCGCAACTTCTTTTAGGTGATACCGGAAGTACACTGCTGTCTGCATATAAATCCCCTATTGATGTGAATATCTCCGGTAGTCTGAATAATTTCTCCGTTCTGAAGGATATAAGGACTTCACAGGTTAAGCTAACAGCGGAATTTAACGATGTGAATTTCTTAAATCTTAAGGGCAAGCTCAGTTTAAGCTCAGTTAAAGAAGGATTTGAATTTCTTTTTAACGCCGATAGTTCTTTGCCCGGCAATGAACTTGAAAAGATAACTTTAGAAGATTGTCAAGGGAATGCCAAATGGGACATTCTTTTGGAAAAGGGCGGAAAGTTCGATTTTAACTGTACTACAAAGCTCAAGCCGGCAAGGGATCTGCTTGATGATGACGAGCTGGTTCCGCAGATACTGAATGCCGATACACGCATATTGATAGATCATATCTCGCTTGCAAGGCTTGACAGGATATCGGGACAACTTGATCTTAAATTGAAAAGAATTGAGAATGATATATTCAACCTTTACGGTTCCGTTACATCGGATTTTATCCTTACAAAGCCCGGCCTTTTTGAAACAGCGAATTTCGATCTTGATTCGGATATAACTATTAATATCAACAGATATTCTAATGTAGAAAAGATGCTGAAAAGATTCGATATTGAACCTCCTGCACCGTTTAACAGTCTTCAGGGCAACCTGGTTATAAGGATCAAGGGTAAAAGCAGCGCCGATTCCGAAATAATTAAGATCCCTGTCGAGATTGATCTAGACCTGTCATCTAAAAATCAGAAAGTAAAAATATCAAGTATTGGAAAAGCGCTACTAAAAAGAGGAAAAACAATATCCCTGGAAAAACTAACATTTAAAGCAGATGCATCAGGTACAATTCTTATACTGCCGCCCTTTTCCGTAAAGAACAAGGTTCAGATCTCAAAGGATCCCAGGATAAAAACGGGCTTCAAAAATGTGCAGCTAAATCAAAAGAACTCCGGGTCCGAGCTTTCCTATGCCCTCGACATCATTACAAAGGATAATCCCGTAAGATTAATATCTAATTATGCTAAAGAACCGGTACCGCTAAATCTTGATCTATCCGTTTCAAACCGAAAGCCTCTAACAGGAAGTCTCAAATTCATGCAATTCGATGCCGAGATCTTCAGAAGAATAGCGACAGTTCAATATTTCAACATAAAATTTCTGCCGGATTCCGAAACAACCGAAATAGATGGAAAGATAAAAGTCGATTACGATGATTATGTCATTTATATAAAGCTTGGTGGATCGGCCAAGCGCCCGCAAATATTCTTAGAAAGTACGCCGCCTCTTTCCGATGACAATATCATCTCGGTCTTGATTTTCGGCCAGACTGTAGAAGATCTGAATCCGGATAAATCGTCTTCGGTAGGCAACATGAACGCAGCTGTCTCGGATAGAGCGATAAACCTTCTTTCAATGTATGTTCTGGCATCAACACCGATACAGAGCATAGGCTATAATCCACAGACCAAAGTTTTCTCTGCAAAGCTGAGCCTGGGATTCGGTACAACTATCTATTACGGTACCGATTGGGAGGATTATCAAAGAGTTGGAATTAAAAAGAGGCTGGGA
>CAYYBZ010000207.1:0-4738 GCA_964470285.1 uncultured Oligoflexia bacterium | reverse complement strand
TCTGAGCATAAAGATGTTGAGGGTCATCTTCATACCAAACCTTGCGTTTCATTTTTTCTTTTGGCGGATTTTCTGGCCTTAAAGGATCTTTGCTTCCAAATGTAAGACCGAAGGCGAAGGAATGTACAAAAAATGTAATTGAGCCTATTTTGATTCCTGGCGGTCTGTCCTCCTTCAAATACTCAATGAATTCATTTTTATGTGTAAAGAATCTGAAAATTAGCCTGTTACCGTTGGTATAGAGCCTTTTATAACTCTCGATTCTTTCAATTAGGGCCGGGTCATTTTGCCGCCCGTAGAAATACATGACAACTTTATCCTTTTTTCGCGCAAGTATTGAGGCATACATAGCGCAGAGTTCAAATTTCAAAAATACGTTATGTTCCTTACCCTTGTATATAAGTATGGGGTTACCGGCCATTATTATGTGTTCGACAGGTTCATTAGAAGGGGGACTTTTAAGATGATCAAATATGCTTTCATATCTGATTTGGGGAAAATAACCGGCATTACAGTTCATTACGGGTGAAATCATGAAGGCTAAAAATACCAGAAAGCTGAAAATTAAAGGGTTATTTATCGGTTTTCTTTTCAATTCTTTTCTCAAGCTCGGTTATGAAGCGTCTATAAGGAAAATTTTTGCCCGGGCAAACCGAAACCGGTCTTCCGTCTTTTTTGCCGGGACCGTCTATATGGGCATGGGTGATAACTCTGTTTAAGGGTATTTTGTATCTCTTAAGAAGTTCAGATAAAAGCTTTACGGTTTCACTAAACTGTTTTTCTGTTAGAGATTTTGATTTTTCAAAGTTACCGACAAAGCATATCGCAATACTTTCATTGGCTCTTTCTGGCCTGAAAAGGTGATTTGCTCTAATCTGTTTTTGCCAACGCCCCCCAATTTCGATAAGTCCGTCTATTGAGCCCTTACCCCTGCCGTTATCAATAACAAAATGGTACCCAAGTCCTTCAGGGTCTTTGAAGGTTTTTCTATGATAGGCATCAAAGGCCTTTGCGGTGCCCGATTCTGTTGCGCTGTGATGAAGGACTATGTATTTCCATTTTCTTTCTTTGATGTTTTTCTTGAACTCAAAAAGCTTCTTTATTGTAGCCGAGTTTTTTGCACTAAATTCGTTTTCAGCGTTGTCCTTTGCAAAACTATGGCTGCCAATAAAAAACATTAAAAACAAGATAATTAATTTGCGTTTCAATTTTAATCCCACCTTTGCATATATAAGAAGTCTGTATATTTTTCCCACCTGTAATAATAGAGATTATCAAAGAAGTAAGTAGGATCTTTGTTGAGTTTGGTTCCAAACCATATCTTAATCGGCGGTAGCCCCAGGTTTAAGCGCTCTTTTACAATTTTGTTGCTGTAATGCCCCCTATACCACTTTATTGCTTCTTTTGATATTGATTTATAAAGTCTGAATTTTCTTTCCTTATCCAAAAGTTCTTTAAGATATTTGGCCCGTATCTGTAATTCCATCTGGTACTTTTTCTGATCTTTAAGCGGCATGTTTAGAAAATCCTGATTGTATTTTTCCATATATTCAGTATAAGAATTCATTCTTTGTTCATAAAGCTTAATAATTTTCTGTTTATTCCGGGTTTTGATGTTTTTATAGAATTCTCTATATTTTTCTTCCGGTGTGAAAGGTTTTAACGGTATCAATTTAAGTACTACGCGGATCTCTAAGCTGTTAAGGTATCTTTTGTCGGGATAGACAGTTTCGTAAAATCCCTTATCCGGGGACATTAGAAGTGGAAAGGCGGGTTTTATCTGCTCGTCCTTATTTATCCAACGGTATTGCCCGTTATTTTCATCCAGTGTTTCGAAATGAGTAGAGTGCCGTGTGGAGATTACCGGGATATTGAGAGCAGCCGATATTCTATGTGAAAGTGAATAAATTCGCAGCCATTTTATGAAACTTTCAGGATAATTGGGAATGAGAGGAATTCCGTTAAAATCATGATAAAAAGCCCTTCTAAAAACATGTTTTTCAACCGAAGGTTTGCAGCCGGCTAATAGAATGTGAATGTCGGGAGCAAAGTTGTTCTTCATTTTAATATATTTATCTTTATCCATATACTTCTTGAAATTCTCTGCTCTCATATATTGAGGGTCGTGAATTATCCTTCTTTTTTTCTCGATAGGAGGAATAGGTACATCGAGATCACCCCATGGATTTTTAATTCCGATGTTTATTCCGTTAGGAAAGGTATGAGTGAAGAAAAAAAGCCCCTTTATTGATCCGGGTTCTTTTTGCCTTGTCAAATAATCGAAGATTTCCTGTTTCTTGCTAAACCACACAAATTTATGATTTTTTAACTTCGCCGTTTTTTCATATTCATTCATCCTGCCTTTATATGATTCATCGCCGAGTTCTTTAAAGAATAAAAAGGTTGCTTTATCTTTAGGTTTTCTGAAGCGGGAAGCGTAAAGGGTCGCTAATTCAAATTTTTCTTTAACGTTACTTATACTTCCGTCGGAACGCCCGCCGTCCCTGACAAGCGGATTTCCGGTAATGTATATATATTCATAAGGTTTTTCGTCTTTACTGTTTGAATGAATATATTCAAGAACAGAGATTTTATCGAAAGTTATGTCATTCGCATTTAATTGGGCAGGGAATGCAATTAAAAAAAGCAGAAAAACTGTTAAACGACAAAATTCCATATCTTATATTATACATAGTTTGTTTGATCTGAAAAAGCTTGCAAAAAAGGAATTTTCTAAAAATATTGATTTCGCAATATTGATTGCCTCACTCGCAGGGCCATAAGCTTTGACAGAAAATCCGTACAAAAAGCATATTTTCACGAAAGCTTACGGCTTAGGCTCGTTCAGCAACAATATTGCGAAATCAATATTTTTAGAAAAAGTGTTTTTCTTAGAAGATTTCGGGGTAAATCTTTTTAAGCTTAAGGGATGATTTCCCGTAAAAGGCCTTAAGGTTGTTTGATTTCAGGTTTTTTGCTGAATAGTAAAAAAGCGGTTTTAAAAGTTTAAGGCCCGGCTTTGCGTTGTTAATTCCTTTTACCCAGATAAGATTCGACCGATCATTCTTGCAGGGATAGATTGGCAGAATCAATTTGGGTTCTATTTGCAGGTTTCTCATTTCATGTAAAAGTTCAGCCACACGATCGGAATTGTAAAGTAAATATAAACAACCTTTGGATTTAAGCAGCTTTTTTGTGCTTATAAGCAAAGATTTTAGATCCAGATACTTCTCGTGTTTTGCACTGGTTTCAGCATTATTCTTACTGAGTCGTCCCGAATTGATGCGATAAAAAGGAGGGTTTGAGATAATAATATCGAATTTCGAAGTGAATTCGTTAGCAAAAGTTTTTATGTCATGATTGAAAAGTTTTATTCTGTCAGTCAGTCCGTTCTTTTGAACGTTTTTTAAAGAAATATCGAAAATACTCTTTTGTATTTCGACTCCGGTTAATTGTTTAATCGAATTGCTTCTGGCCAGAATTAAAAGACAAACTCCGCAACCGGAGCCTATTTCGAGAAGGGAGTTTGAAGGTCTGGCTTTGACAAGCCTTGCAAGGATAACTGAATCCATTGAGAATCTATATCCTTGCCTTGGCTGATGAACAATAAGATCATCCCAGATTATTGAATCTTTAGTTGATGCTACCATTCTAAAAAGAGATATGTTTATAAAGATTTTTAGAAGGAATTTTGCCTTCTCTCAAAATTTTCAGCTTGTTCATTCTGGAATCTGCTATCGTGGAAGGTTTTAATGCATTGAGCCTTCCCCCGTCAACGATCAAATCTACAAATTTGCCTATGTTCCTTTTTACACCGGACGCAGATCTGGGGTTAGAACCTCCGGAGATGTTAGCGCTGGTGGCAGTTAAGGGAAAAGAAATATGATGCATCAATTTATTTATAACTTTCCCTGATGAATTTCTGGCTAAAATACTTTTTTTGTTGCCTTCAATAATCTTAGGCATTTTTTTGTTTATAAAAATAAGATTTAACGGTCCCGGCCAGAATTCTTCCATTAACTTTAAGGTGAGTTTGCCGGGTTTTTTAACATGTAGGTTTAACTGTCTGACAGATTTAAAAACAACGGGAATGCCCTTTTGAGAGGATCTTCCCTTGATTTGTATAATTTTCTTTACGGAATTCTTATTCAGGGCGTTTACGCATAACGCATAAAAGGTTTCGGTAGGGACAGCTACAACACCGCCTCTTTTGAGAATTTTGGCTGCTTTTAAAATATTTGAGCTGCTTGGTTTGACAATCATTTAGATTTATCCGTTAAGCTTTGCATTCTTAAGCTTAACGCTGTTTGCAAGGCTCTTTTTATAATTTATAAGATGTTTCTTAATTGCCGGATATTTGATAGCAAGTATTTCGCTGGCAAAAACTACGGCGTTGGATGCGCCGGCAGAACCTATTGCCATAGTTGCGACCGGAATTCCGGAGGGCATCATGGCTGTTGCCAATAGCGAGTCAAGGCCCAGAAGCGGGCTGGAATCTATCGGTACACCGATAACGGGAAGAGTTGTATGTGATGCTATTACACCTCCTAAATGCGCGGCAGCGCCTGCACCGGCAATGAATATCTCTGTACCTGATGCCTCACTCGCTCTGATTTCCTTGAGCAGAAAAGCGGGGGAGCGGTGAGCCGAGGCAATCTTAATTTTAAGCGAGATTCCCAGGGTATACGCTAAAGAAACGGCCTTTTCAAATTTAGGAATATCCGAATCCGACCCTAAA
>CAYYBZ010000206.1:974-4793 GCA_964470285.1 uncultured Oligoflexia bacterium | reverse complement strand
TGACAATGTATGCTATGAAAGCTATAGCTGACAGTTATGATTTGCATTCATTGAAAAAAGCTGAATATTCAGATAATTTTAATTTAATTTTCACCTTCATTCTTATATTGCAGGACGTACTTAATTTCTCAATCGGTGAAAATGCCGGATTTTTAAGTTCTGAATTTCGCATAAAACTTTCCAATGCCTTTAAGGAAAGCATTGAAGAAGGTCTTACCGACGAAAGTTCAAACTATTCGTTAATAGCTGAAGAAATTCGTAGTATGGCAATAGAGATAGGGGTAAGACTTACTTCCTCATGGGCTCTGATAAGGGAACCTTCTTTAATGAAAAAACGTGAAGATATGGCAATGATTGCTTCCGAAAGTTATCCGGGAATACTTGAAAAGCTGGGACTTATCGATGATCAAACACATGATTTTATAATTGAATCGAATGCAAAAGACAAAATCGCCTGGATTGTTAATCCGGGCAAAAGTATAGAAACGTTAACATCTGTCGGGAATTTAAGCACCGGTAAAACAAAAAATGATATTTTTGAAACAGATCCGGTTAGAGAAATAACAGATAAAAACCATGAATTCTATGAAAGACCGGTTGAAATTGTTTTGACAGATGGAGATAAGTTTTTGGGTAATTTTGTCGGTGAGAGTAATGAATTTATGGCTTTGAGAATTAAAGTATTTAACTATTCAGACGGGAGTCCCGGTACGCGGCCATTAGAAATAGCAATTAGCAAATCAGACATTGATGTTACTAAATGGAAATTTGCTCCGGCTGTATTAGAAAAATCTACACGAATAAAATTCAGAATTATTGCAGAAAACGATGTAGTAAGGGAAGGATTCTTCTTACAGGAAGACGATGAATACGTTTATCTTAAAGTATTCCCGAAGGTAAGCGGTAGGGGAAAACTAAGGCAAGAGAGATATTTGAAAAGTGATGTAATGTTTATAAATACCGTTATCCGACTTTTCTGAAAACGCCATTATTTGCCTGAACTTCACTATTCTGATAAGCAAATGTAGTTATAGTTTGATTAGGAGGCTGAAATGGGCAAAAAACTCTTTTTTAAAAGTATCTTTATATTGCTTTTATTCCCTCTTGGAGTTAAGGCGACAATTTGTGAAGAGTGGAACCGGATTCAGGCCGGTATTTACTCGGGACAGATAACTAATCCGAATGCCATGGAAATTATTGTCAGTTTGCATTCAGAGCTGATAAATGAGTACAAAAATAAGATTCAATCCCATGCTAAAGTCTTTCCTTTAAAGAACTATTCATCAAAAGACATAGGAGGAATTAACGGAAGCGGTTTTAAGCCCTTGAAATACAACTTTTATGACGGAAACAGGCATAAGGGTCATCCGGCACACGATATTTTTGTAAAAGACCAAAACCGGGATTTCCTGGATGATTTAAGTGAAAAACCGGTTGAGGTCGTTTCTTTTACAGAAGGAGTTGTAGTCGGAGTAAATAAATCGTGGAGCGTAAAAAGCGACTTGCGTGGCGGTATATCCCTGTGGGTATTTTCACCTCAAAATGAAACTTATTACTACTATGCACATCTCAGTAAATTATATGTTAAACCGGGTGGCATAGTTAGGGCCGGCGATAAAATCGCACATCTTGGCAGAACCGGCAAAAACGCGTTTAAGAAGAGATCGCCGACACATCTTCATTTTATGGCGCTTAAATTCGATCAGGGGAAAATGACTCCGCATAATACGTATGAAGAATTGCATAGTGCGAAACTTCTTTCTGAAAAAGCGCAATTAATTTATAGCTGGCTTAATACCGATACAAAAGTTTTAAGAAGAGTTGTTGACATAAAAACCCCGCAAGGATACTCCAGAAGTAAAGCTACGGTCGGGTCTTTCAGGCACTGGCTCAGAAATCTTCCTTTGAAGCCTAAGGCTGAAAAAGTATATCTTCACAATAAAAAACTTAAGGGTAATCAGAGCGCTCATTATGCGGTTATAGATATAGATACTCCGGCAGGTGATCTTCAGCAATGCGCAGACGCTGCAATGAGGTTAAGATCGGAATATCTGTATTCAGTAGGTAAATACGACGCAATAAGCTTTAACTTTGCAAACGGATTTGCCGCCCCGTATTCAAAATGGCTGCAAGGATATAGAATAAGTGTCGCAGGTAATGATAGCCGATGGATATCATCTCATGTACTCAGAAGAGATGATTCCTATCAGAATTTCAAACGCTATTTAAGAGTGGTTTTTAGCTACGCCAATACATATTCACTGGCTAGACAGATGAAGAGGGTTACAAATATTTCGAATATAAAAATAGGTGATGTTTTTATAAGAGGCGGTTTCCCGGGGCATGCCGTTATCGTTTTAGATGTGGCGCAAAACGCAGACGGAGATAAAATATTTATTGCGGCACAGAGCTTTATGCCGGCTCAGGATATGCATATTTTGAAAAGTTACGATGAAATATCTCCGTGGTATAAGGTGAGCCCGAAAATAAAAATCATCAAAACTCCGGAATATGTTTTCAGAGCGGATGAGCTTAGGCGCTTCTAATAGATATATTGATATCCAAGTCCGACTATATGAATATGTTTGAGATTTGCTCCGTTTAGCATTTCTTCTTCACGGTAAAATAAGCTGAATATATTGGCGCGTTTATAGAAAAGTATCGAAAAATAATCTGTTCCAAGCCGAATAGTCCTTTCCTGAAGGTGTTTGCTCAAAGCGTGAAGTGAAGCGGTAACCGGCTTTAAAACGGATGAATCTATATGGAAGAAAATTTAAACCCAGTTCGGGGCTCATTGATTCTGTACTATAAACCGTTCCCAATACACAACTCTATAAACGGTATTTGACCGGAATTGTCAATTAAATTGGGCGAAAAGCAAAATATTTTAGATGGTTTAAAGTTGTGTTAGTATTTATTTAGTTCCCCCTAACGTTTAAAGATAATGAATTATCCTGAAGAAATAGCCGGGAATTTTAGAAGCATTAGTCTAGATGAGATTAACTTGCTTAAGGATTCGGTTAAACTTTTAAAAAGATACGATACAAAGTTTGTCTTTTCATCAGATAAACTGGGTTCACTTCTAAAAATGCTTATTGATCACTACCGTATTCTTGAAATTGAGGGGAATAGAGTATTCGGACATGAGAATTTATATTTTGACACCGATGATTTTATTTTTTACCGGCAGTATCACAGAAGAAAGCTTAACAGATATAAAATGAGATTCCGCAGATACACAGATTCGGGTGAAATATTAAACATTATTAAAAAAGTAGTGACTGATGATTTTAACGTAAATTTCGAAACTCTCAGACCGGTTCTTTTTACAGGCTTTTCAAGGATTACACTGGCCAATTTAAATCTAAAGAAAAGATTAACAATTGATACAAATATTGAATTTAAGAATGAATCAGGTTTAAAAAAAAATCTTAAAGGAATAGCCGTAGCCGAGTTTAAACAGGCGGATATTTCTTTAATATCTCCCTTCGTTATGGCGGCAAAGGCAAACAGTCTTTATCAAAAGCCTTTCAGTAAATACTGCACCGGCATTTCACTTCTGGAGAAATCAGTTAAAGTAAACAGTTTTAAAAGAAGGCTTTTATTTTTAGAAAAAATAACCATGTAATTTATTATGAAATTACGCGAGAGAATCATGACCTATATCTTGAGTTTTTTCATAATTTATCTAGTTTTTATTATTATTGCCTATTTGGGACAGAGAAGGCTTGTTTACTACCCGACAAGTGATTTTGCGGGTACTCCGAAAGATGCCGCTTTGATTTATGAAAATGTCGGGATTAAAACAAGCGACGGAGT
>CAYYBZ010000206.1:0-964 GCA_964470285.1 uncultured Oligoflexia bacterium | reverse complement strand
CGATAATCAGGCCCTTATTACTTGCTTTCGTCGAGCCGTCATCTACCTTCAGACCGCTGTGTTTTAATATTCTGCCACGGTAACGGCGGAAATATTTCACACAGACTTGAGTTAATAGATATTTATTATAAAGCAGGTCTTAACGTATTTATTTTTGATTATCGCGGATACGGAAAAAGCGAAGGAAAACCAAGTGAAAAAGGGACATATAAAGATGCAAATGCCGTTTGGGAATTCTTAACCCACAAAAAGGGTTTCAAGCCTGAAAATATAATAGTTTTAGGACGGTCACTTGGAGGGGGCGTTGCTACTTACATAGCCTTTAAAAATAATCCCAAGGCATTAATATTAGATTCAACATTTACTTCAATTCCCGATATGGCAAAAAAGGTATTACCTCTTTTCCCGGCTGGTCTCTTTCCTATTTATCAGTACAATAATATTAAAAGAATTAAAATCATCAAATGCCCGGTACTGATTTTACACAGCTTGGATGATAAACTTATACCTTTCAAAATGGGGCAGGAACTTTTTGAAAATGCCAGTGAGCCTAAAATGTTTATTGAGCTAAAAGGGACTCATGATGACAGTTTCCTGGTATCTGCGAATAAATATAAAAAAGGTTTAAGTGATTTTCTCAATATTATTCAATGATTTCATATGACTACGAATTCACCCGAACTATGCAAAAACTTGCTTAAGATGAAATTATTTCGTAGTTCAGCGCTTGAAGGGAAACATAATAGTCAATAATAACAAATAGTTGGGCCTTGTTTTTCATGGCATGCGACTTGCTTACTATTTAAGAGTAACGATTTAGAGCTTATTAAAATAATTAAATAGTACATAAAAAGGGACGGGTAATGGATAGGAGTAATCATGAAATACATTATTTCTTCCCTTTTGATTTTTGGACTTTTTCTTTTTCCGTCCTGTGCCGGTGAATTAATTAAAATTATAGATC
>CAYYBZ010000205.1:1327-4853 GCA_964470285.1 uncultured Oligoflexia bacterium | reverse complement strand
GAGGAAGCTTTAAAGGCCCAGGCCATGTACGGAGGAAAACTCGGGACAAACCTTATCGAACTCGGTTATATTAGCGAAACTGAGTTAACAAGTTTTTTAAGCAATCAATTAAGCATCCCCGCGGCGAACCCCCAGGATTTTGCCGGTATTTCCAAATCAGCTATAGCGCTAATTCCCAAAGAAATCGCCCAGAAACACAAAATCATACCTTTAAGTGTTTCGGGAAAACGCCTCAAAGTTGCTACATCTGACCCTTATGACATAAAAGCCATTGATGAACTTGCATTTAAGACTTCCCATATAATTGATCTGGTTATTGCACCGGAAATTCTTTTAGTATACGCACTGGAAACCCATTACGGAATTGCACGCAAAGCCCGTTATATAAGATTAACCGGAGTATCTTCTGAAGAAATGAAATTGACCGAAACAATGGCGGAAAATATCCACAGTTCAATATCCGATCAAAAAGTTACCGGTCACCCCTACCCTCCGGATAAGGTTTCCATTGATCTTGCCGAAGCCCAGTCAAAAGAACAGGTTTTTGCGATAATGCTTAAGTATTTCGAGTATTATTTTGAAAAGCTATGCGTTTTTGTTGTAAGACATCAGACTTTGCACGGCTTCATAAACCAGGGTTTTGAAATTTCCAGTGAAGATTTCAGAAAAATCCAGATCCCTCTGGACATCCCCTCTTCTTTTAAAGAAGCCTCCGATTTAAAAAAGATCTGGCAGGGCAGCATTTCCGGCACTGAAATCGGTTCAGGAATTTCTTCTACACTTGCCATAGAAGCTTCGGCTGAATGCCATATGATTCCTCTGCTTCTTAACAATCAAACAGCCTGCATTATGCTTTCTACTGAACAGAAAAAACCGGTTAAAGAATTGCCACTTAAGGATTTTGATACAGTCTCGAAAAAGATAAGCTTCGCATTCCAGATACAGTTTCTAAGAAAACGCATTCTTTCAATCAACGAATAAGAATAAACATGTCTTAAAGAGTTTTTCGTGTATCCTCGGAATAGTATTTGTAATACTTGTAATAGTAGCTCTTATTGATCATCGCTTCCTTGTTAAAAACAATACCGTGAACTTTTCCTTTTCCCTTTAAGAGCTGATCCATAGAGGACATTACCGCTTTTCTGTTGACTACTCCCGCTTCTACAACCATTAAAATACCGTCGACAATCATGCTCAATAACGACGCATCAATTACATAACCGACGGGCGGAGAGTCAAGAAGTATCTGATCGAAATGCTTGTCGGCATCTTCTAGGAATTTTTTCATTCTGTTCGATTCAAAAAGTAAAGTCGGATTATCAACTCCGGGACCAGAAGAAACAATAAAGAGATTCTTAGTAACGGTTTTTATTAAGATATCGTCAAAACTTACCTTATCCTGGAGATAGTCTGAAAGCCCCGTATCGGTATTTAATCCGAAAAATTTGTTTATAGACCTGACCCTTAAGTCACAATCCACAAGAAGGGTTCTAGTGCCTGCCTCCGCCATAACCAGACCAAGGTTGGTGGTAACTGTAGATTTACCCTCACCCTTTTGAGAGCTTGTAACCATTATATGCTTTGAGGGTACTTCTGAAAGGGCGAATTTTAGGTTTGTTCTTAAAAGCCTGAAAGCTTCCTTTAAACTTACATCGTCTTCTTTTGAGTCGAGCAGCAAGGCACCCCTCTTATCCTTTTTTCTATAAAGAGGGATGGTTGCCAAAACCGGGTAGTCAATATAATTGGTTAACTCATCAACATTTTTAAAGGAAGTATCAAAGTACTGTATTCCGAAACCTGTGCCGGCACTTAAGAAAAGTCCCAGAATAAGCGTAAAAATTATCAGCCGGGTTTTGTTTGGAGCAATGGGAGTCTTTGGAAGCTTGGCATATTCAATAATATCCACGAAGTTCATGTCCATCTCGCTTCCGACATCGGTTTCCTTTAATTTCTGAATTAGCGTATCGTAAAGATGCTTGTTAACCTCAACCTTTCTTTTTAAGATAGAATATCTGATTTCTTTCTGTTTAGCAGCTATGGTTTCCTTGTCTCTCTTGTGTTTTTCATTCTCTATTCTTTTTTCTTCTTCAACGATTTTTTTATTAATAATGCTCAGTTCATTTCTTGTTTTAACAACTTTAGGATGCTTTTCAAAATATTTTTCTAAAAGATTTGAAAGGGTAATTTCCAACTCAACTCTTCTCTTATTAAGATCCTCAAGAAAGAAAGTCTGATCACTAGATCTTGCCCTGTCAGGCACTCTGGGGAAAATCCCATAGTCGTCTCCGTAAGATGTTATTTTTTCTTTTTCGATAAATTCAATCAAAGATTTTTGAGCCTCTTCAAGTTTTTTTTCCAGATCGGCAAGCTGTTCGGTTATCCCTCCCATTGATTTTCTGTACGCCTCGTATCTTCTGTTGTCATTATATTTTATATAAGCTTCAGCCGTAGCATTTGCAATTTTCATCGCCATTTCCGGATCGGAAGAAAAGCTGCTTATTGACATTACATGTGCCGACTTGGGCACAGAAACGGACAATGAACCTATAATTCCTTTTAGGGCACTTTCGACTTCAGCCTCATTGTCAGGATCCTTAATCAAGTTAAGAGACTGGGCAACTCTTTTGGCAACCGGTTCACTTTTTACAATTTCCATCTCAGTAGCGAAAAAAGAGGGTCTGTTCATTTGATAATACTGATACGATGAACCTCCCATATTGGAAAGGATCTGCGGATCCGGAGTGTAAAATGCCAGCTTTACCTCTGCTCCGTAGATATATGTTTCCCTCAAAGTCATATATGTGCCTAAAAGTGAAACAGAGAGAAAAACAATAAGCAGTACATACCATTTTTTTCTGACAATATTCAGGTAGTTATTAATATTAATCAGAAAATCTGTCTGATCTTTTACATCTTTTCCATTGTTCATAGAAAGCCTTCTCTGGCTATGATTATATCTCCGGGCTTTAAATTCATATCCTTTTTCTTATGACCCTTTTTCATAACATCGCCCATTTTTATTGTATAGGTTTTCTTCTGTTTGCCCTTACCCCTGACAAGAAGAGTTCTATTCATTGATGCATATTTAGAAAATCCTCCTGCATCGATAATTGCATTCATAGCTGTATAGCCTTCCCTGAACCTAAAAACACCCATTTTTTCTACAGCACCGATTACGGTAACTCCCGAATCAACTGAACCGGCTTCTGTAATACTTTTAGTGCTCGGAATATAAATAACGTCAAGATTTTGAAGTTTTATATTTGACGCCATTTTCTTTTTTGTCATCAGACTGTTTAAGCTGAACGTCCTTTTGTTAAACAAATCCTCCAAAGATTTGTCTTTTCCCGCTCCCGGGAACTTTCTTAAAAGTATTACATCATCTGAAGCGTTACTCCTTGGGCCTCCTGCTCTTAATATGATATCCAGTATTGTAGTGGATTCATCAATCTTATAGTTTCCGGGTTTATCGACTTCCCCCATTAATGAAACTTTGTTAGAAGCATACTCTTTTATGTTCAGAGCT
>CAYYBZ010000205.1:0-1317 GCA_964470285.1 uncultured Oligoflexia bacterium | reverse complement strand
AGCTGTAATTTTAGGGTTTTTTATGTATTTTTTACCTAAAAAACTTATGAGTTTCTCTCTTAATTCTTCAAGGGTCATGTTTTTCACATCAATAGGATCAAGCCAGTTAATTACAAGATAACCCTTTGGATTGACCTTAAAATCCCCGCTTAAATCCGGTTCATCCCACACTTTAAGTGTAACCACGTCACTAGGACCCAACTTATAGCTTGAAGCCGCTGCAGGCTGAATAAGAGCGCATGATATTAGAAAAGCATATATCAATATTTTCATAAATAAACTCTTAACGTTTGTTTTTTTGATAGCTAAACATGATAAATACACGATTATTAATGAAATCTCCAGAAGCATTACCCCATTTGTTAAAAAAGCCGTTATATCCGAGGGAAAGTGAAAAGTCTTTCCCTATTTCGTACTCAACCGAGGGAGCCGCTGAGAGTATCTTTGTAGTGTTTGCGCCATCGGGCAGACTTTTATCTTCATAAATAGTATATGCCAGGTTCAACCTGAACCACAAGCGCTCCAAAAACTCACGGGAGATTGCAGTACCCAATGTCCACGTATCGAAATTATTGCCTGTCAAGTCAACCAGGAACTCCTGACCGTAATAAACGGAAGCTATTACTTCATCGTTTTTTTCATAATCAAGGTTAACCCTGTAGGTAAAAGAACTCTGATTATTTGTCTGGTTTAAAACAAGATATCTGTAGCCAAAAGGCAAAGTAGCCCTGATATGAGGCGTCAAATAAATTTGCGGCTGTAAACCCAGGCCGTAAATAAAAGGATCGTTTGGTAAATCATCATACCAGTATTTTGTTACCTTATTGATCAACCCGAGTTTAAATATTGAATTAAAGGACTTTATCAGCGAAAGCTGTCCGTTGGTTAACATGCCGCTTACCGACTCGGTAGCGGAATCAAAACGTGAAACATCAGCACTTGCGTCTAAATCCACAGTTTGAGATAGTCCCAGATTATAAGTCGAAAAGAATCTTGCCTCATTGGTATGTTCAACGTTACCGGGGGAAAATTCGGCTTCAGTATATGTTATCGGAAGCGTATAGTATCTGTCCTTTACCCCGACAAGGAGGCCTCCGGAAAATTCCGTTTTTGCCTCAAAATAAACATCATGGGATATCTCATTTACGTTTGCATCCTGGAAATGCTTAGGAAATATCAGAAAGCTGGGGGAATATCCTAAAAGTAAATCCATGAATCTCAACGAAAGCTCGGCTTCGATCGAAGGATTAATTTCCGTGTAAATATCCCAGTCTTTATCTGTCTGATTTGAAAAAATATTATCATCATAAATTTCCG
>CAYYBZ010000204.1:0-4870 GCA_964470285.1 uncultured Oligoflexia bacterium | reverse complement strand
GCATTCTTTTTGCTAATAATTTTATCATTATGCCTAGAATTCCAAGAAATCTAATTATTGAAGAAGGATATCAAACCCACAAAATGTGGAAAGGTCACAATAATGAATGGAATCTAAACACAAATGATGAAAAAGAAGCTTATTTAAAATTCCTAAATGAATATCTGCCTAAGCAATCTAACAGTCTTAACGCTTACGGAATTATGTCCAATCATTCGCACGAACTTTTTAACATAAAAAATTTAACAGAATTTTCAGGATTAATGAGGAAGCACCATTCAAAATATGGGATATTTTTCAATAAAAAGCATAAAAGAAGGGGAAAAGTTGCGTATGAAAGACCTAAAACCTGTTTAATTGAATCAGACGAATATTCTATGCAAGCCACCTTTTATATACATGCAAACCCAATCAGAGCAGGCCTTACAAAAGACGCTAAGAATTACTCATGGACCACCCATAAATTATATGCCTACGGGGTAAGAGATAATTTTAATAAACACGTAAAATTCCCTAATTGGTATATGATGCTTGGAAGAACTTGGGCTCTAAGACAAAGAAAGTATAGGAAACTTTTTAATGCATATTTAATTGAATATGGTTTAGCTAAACGTACATTTTTAAATAATATCTCTTTTGGTTCCTTTTTCTGGAATGAAAATATTATGATAAGAGCAAAAGAATGGATCAAGCGTAGATCTTTATCACCACCTTAGGACCCTTTCTTTAGTACTTTTTAGCTATTTCTCCTTACCATATTAGTTAATGACATTGTGAATTGTTTTCATATTTAAAAACTAAGAACTTTAATTTTTTTAAAAAGATTTAAACTTTCTTGAAATTAAAAGATATAAAATATCTTTAGTAATTTTTTTTCTTGTTTTATGATTCTTAAATATTTTAACAATAAACATAATACCTATATCCAAGCATTTATCCTCAGCATTTATCCTCCGTCCCCCCGGTTATCCTCCGTCCCCCCGGTTTCCGGTTTCCCCGGTTTCCCGTCCCCGCGATTTCTTTAAAGATCAAAAGCCCCTGATATTCCAAATCTTTTGTAGCTCCGCCCCCTACTTTATTATCAAAGGTTGACAAGTGGGGAGTTATTCCTATACAAATTATGGAACTGATGGGTTTAGGTAGATATATAATTGAAGTTTCTATACTTGAATGCAAAGCCAATATCAAGCTCAACGAAGTTACACTTATAAAACATGACAAGGATTTCTCAAACAAGATCTTGTGGTTTGCAAACCAGTGGGTAAAAAAAGGTAAAAATAAAATTGAAGCTGATATTGATTTCGGACCGATGGGACCTAATCCTCAGGCAAAGGTTATCGTTGCCCTTAATTATTATGAAGCCGATCCCCAAGCAATAATCGGTGAAACAGAATACAAAACAATAGCAAAGATAGAATGGCCAAAACATCATAACGAAGGGCATCACCTGCCTGTTAATGTTTCCGCTACCGGATATATCGAAGAACAAATTCCACTATGGAAATGGCTATCTTCTGATTCAATGTCGCTAGATAAAAAAACTACAGAAAGTGCGACGAATCTAGCAAGTGAGCTTATTAAGGCTATAAACAGTAAAAATGAAAAAAAGCTCGATGAACTTCTATATATACAGAATTTTGAAACCGACAAGGCGTACAGCCTTCCTGAGGGACACACACAGAAGGATGATGTTTTCAAAAAGGCCTGGGATGTGAAAACATGGAGCATACTCAAAGTGTCTAAAAACGAAATGAAATTCATACTTCACGGCGAGAATCGCCTCCTTGAAGTCACAGACAAAAACGGTAATCCCTTAATAAAAACCAATCCAAAATCAAAAGAATACAAACTTCAAATGAGGGTCTTTGTTTCAAATTTCGGCGGAAAGTTCTATATTGCTAGATAATAAAACAAATAAAACAGGAATAATAAGGGATAAAACCTTTTTACTGCACACATCTAGAGGACCTCATACAGAGAACCCCGAAAGATTGATAGCAATAAATCAAATGCTTGAAAGCGAGAAATCTCTTAATAATATAATTAACCTATCTCCTAGACATGCATCTTTGGAAGAACTTGAGTTTATACATACTCAAAATTACATAAAGGAAATAGAAGAAACAGAACTTAATGAATATTCACAGCTTGACGGAGATACCTATGCTTGTCGTGATACATTCAAAAGCTCTATTTTGGCCGCAGGTTCTGTCATAGAATGTGTTGAAAAGACGTATAGGGGTGAAATTAATTCAGCCTTTGCCTTTGTAAGACCGCCTGGTCATCATGCTGAAAAAGACAGAGCAATGGGTTTTTGCATTTTCAATAATGTAGCAATAGCTGCTAGATATGCTCTTAAGAAACTTGGTTGTACAAAAGTCGCGATAGTCGACTTTGATCTTCATCATGGAAACGGTACTCAAAACTCATTTTATAATTCAAATGAAGTATTGTACATCTCATCACATCAGTTTCCTCATTATCCTGGGACAGGCTCTATGGAAGAACTAGGAGTTGAAAAAGGGCTTGGTTATACTGTAAACATCCCTCTTCCCGTAGGATTTGGAGACACGGAATTTACTCAAATCTATTGGAAAATAATAAATCCTCTCTTAATTGAGTTTAACCCCGATATGATATTGGTATCTGCCGGTTTCGACATATATTTAAGTGATCCCTTGGGCGGAATGGATGTAACAGGTGAAGGCTTTTATAACATTACAAAAGCACTTAACAATGCTGCTAAAAAAACCTGCAATGGAAATATTGTATTTGTCTTAGAAGGAGGATACTCACCTATCGGACTTAAAGACGGAGCTTTCAATGTTCTAAGAGCACTTACGGAGACTTCAAATTGTGTTAACCCTATCGATGATAATATCCCCGGCCCTTCCAGATCCTTCATAGAAAAAATCAAAGGAAATATTCGATCCTATTGGAACTTATAGATAAATCAGATTAAAACCCTTGATATTTTCGTCCCCATAAGTCGCCCTAAATGTTTTTCTACCTCCGTCCCCAGTCGTCCCCATAAAAAGGGGGATGGTCAAGATTGAGCAAGTTTAAAGCGCCTTTAACACCACCTGAATCAAACTATTTATCTTATCAGATTGATATTACATGTATTTTCTTTCTCGCCGTATGGCATTAAAATTGCTTTATTTAATAATAGAATGAAATCTATACTATACTTTTTTATATCGTTAATAACTGCAGCCTCCATACTTCTGTTTTCATATTACTTCACTCTAAAAACTGATTTCGATGGTAGTTTTAAAAGATGGTACGTCTTTCAGACTGTAAAACTCTCTAAAAATTCTAATCACGATATTTCTGTTGAAATAGATTCAGCGGGTATTATCAAATATAAGGACAATTCTTTAATGCAGTTTTGGGAAGCTTCTGTAAACCCTCGGGATATTGAAAGACTAAAAACAATAAGCGAGAAAAACGACATCTTTTTTATATATTCACAAAATCCGTCAGAAATTTATAAAGCTAGGAATTCAACACGTATTTCAATAGTAACCGATAACGGTAAAGAGAACTCCTTCTCTTTCTCAAACATATCAAGTACATCTAAGCAAATGAGTGAAATAAACAGGGAGATTAGAAGACTAATAAAAAACTATAAGCCGATATAAAAGATTAAATTAACGGTGAAGCCGCTTTCGTTCCGCCCTTCTTTTTCTGGCCTCCTCGAATGCCTGCTTTTCCTCTTCCGTCTCAGGAACTATGGGAGGGACGGAGGTCGGCTTCCCGTTATTGTCAATAGCGACAAATGTAATATAAGCTTTTGAAGTCAAATTCCTTAATCCCGTTGTAATATCCTCGCTTTCAACAGTCACAACCGCATCCATCGAAGTTTTCCCTGCATATATTACTTTTGACTCAATAACTACTGTATCACCAAGCTTAATTGGAGAAAGAAAATCAAGCCGGTCAAGACTAACAGTAACAGCTATTTTACGGCAATGCCTTCTTGAAGCAAGAGCTCCTGCTATATCTATCCATCTCATAACAGTCCCGCCGAATATATTGCCCAGCATATTTGTGTCGCTGGGAAGAACTATTTCAGTCATTCTCACAATTGAATCTCTTGGAGGTTTACCCTGCATATTTACTCCTTTATCAGGTTATCTAATTCATATACCAGTTTATGTAATTTTTTATTCCCTCTTCAAGCGAAAACTTCGGATGATACCCTAAAACTTCTTTCGCTTTGCGTATATCGCCCATAGTTATCAACATTTCGGATTTGGGAATATCCATATTTCTAAGTTTGAGTTCTTTTTTAAGCAATTTATTTATGTTTCTTACAATCTCTTTTAATGGAATAGACTGTCCGCTCGAGATATTAAAAATCTCTGCTCTACCCTCTTCTTTAATATTATCAATCCATTTAAGAGCTTTTATAATTCCCGAAACTATATCATCAACATAAGTAAAATCCCTCTTTAATCTGCCATTGCCATAGTAAGGAATCTCTTTGTTCTCTAAAGAGCAGGCAACAAATTTGCTTATAGCCATATCAGGCCTCTGCCTGGGTCCATAAACAGTAAACAACCGTAATATTGCTACATTTATAGAATTTCTTATCGCAAGATTTGAAAGATATACTTCATTTATTTTTTTTGTTTCTGCATAAGGAGAGAGAGTGTTTAGTTCTTCATAAGTTTCTTTAAAAGGAATTTTACTGCAGTCTCCGTAAACCGATGATGAGAAAGCAAAGATAATTTTTTTTGTTTTAGTCTTGATTATTTCATTCATAAGGTTCTTTGTACCTTCAACATTGACATCGTAATAAAGTTGAGGATTTTTTAAAGACGGGCTTACCCCTGCCATTGCAGCAAGATGAATGAGAGCATCA
>CAYYBZ010000203.1:3757-4891 GCA_964470285.1 uncultured Oligoflexia bacterium | reverse complement strand
GGCCGCCGAGAATGTAACGCAAAATCTTTCAAAAGAGCTCGGTCAGAGGGTTTTGGATTTTCGCTACAAATGCGGACCCGACGCCCAAAGGATTGATCTGAGATGCCAAAGAGATTTATCCGGAAAGATTAATTTTGAAAAATGCCCGGAAGAGTTGCCCGAACTTCGCCTCGGTATGGAAAAAGTATCTCTTGAAGGTGATGAAATAGTTTTTAATCAAAGAATCAATTTTATCCCTGCAAAATCGCTGATTTCTCCGGACTCGGTTAATATGCTCAGCGATCTTGCAACATTTATTAACAAGAACAGAATAAGTCGCATTAGAATAGAGGGCTTTACGGTGAAAAGTCCGGTTAACAGATCAGGGAAAAGCCCGGACAGGGCAGGCGAGTTGAAGAGACTGCTTGTAGAGAAAGGGCTTGGTAAAACTTATATAGAGACACTAAATTATTCTTTAAATCCTTCTCTTATTAAAAACAGGAAAATCCCGGATGTTCGCATTATTGTCCTGGATTAATTCAAAACACGTATGCAAAATCGCCTAAAGGCAGTTAATATTCTTTTAGATCTCTTCTTTTATGCCGTTATTTTTGTGCCGATGATTTATTACGGCGGAGTTGAAACGGGTATAAGATTCTTTATAAATATATTTCTGCTAATTCTTTTCTTTTTGTATCTGACAAAGTCGTTTATTTTAGGCAGGGTCATTTTTTTCGGTAAAAGAGGATACTGGCTTGCCTTTGTTTTTATTTTCGGTCTTTTAATAAGCACGCTGCCTTCCGTTAATGCGAACAGTTCCGTTAAAAGTCTAATCCTTTTCTTTGATGCGGTAGTTTTATATTTTATTACGATCTCGGATGAGAGGGATTTAAAAAGAATTGAAAGAACGGTTTATATCCTTTTAGCTGCAGGGATAATTCATTCGCTTTATGCGGTTTATAAACCGCTTTTTACTCCCGATGCAGTCAGGGGCAGCTGGTACATAACCGGAACTTTCTTCAATCACAACCATTTTGCCGCTTTCATAGAGCTTTTATTTTTTATACCCGTAGTAGTTCTAATTAAAAAGAAAGATATTGTTCCTTACAAAAAGTATTTTCTGATTTTTTCATCCGTTATTTTTTCAATAGCTAT
>CAYYBZ010000203.1:0-3747 GCA_964470285.1 uncultured Oligoflexia bacterium | reverse complement strand
TCAAGGGGAGCAATGGTTTCCATACTCTGTGTTTTTGTAATTATTTCCCTTCTTTTGTCTAAGGGGAGAAAAAGATTCTTTTCGGCAGGTATTCTAATAACCATGGCTTTTCTTCTATGGTTCTCAGTAAATTATTTCACACGGGCATATAAATTTGAAGAATTTAATGTTGAAAAGGTTATTATCCCGGATGATATAAGATATTCTCTGTATAAGGATTCTTTAAAAATATTTAAAGATTATCCCATCAGGGGAAGCGGCCCTGATACTTTCGGCGATATTTACGGTAAGTATGCTTCGGTAAATACTACACTTTACAAGGCAAAGTATGCCCATAATGATTTCTTACAGCATCTTTCCGATACCGGTGTTTTTAATTTCATAATTTTTATTACGATTCTGATACTGATCGGGAGAGCATTTACAAAAGAATATAGAAAAAGGAGAAGTAAATACTTCCCTGCAATCGGCATTGGATGCGCCTTTGGTGCTCTTGCCTTTATGATTCACTGCTTTTTTGAATTCAATCTTAGAATACCCTCAAATTTACTTTTTTTAAGCTTGGTGCTCTCTTTAGCGTTTGTATCGCTGAAAACAAACAGGAAAACCGGCAAAATCAGTCTTAATTCAGGAGCACAGTTTTCAGATATTAAATCGGTAAAAGTCATTCTCTTTTTAATGCTTATTCCTGCGCTTTTAACTTTAAGCACGATTTGGAATTACAGGGATTACATGTCTGAAAGATTAAGAAAAGAGGCCGAATTAACCGGGAATTTAAACCAAAAGATAGAGCTTCTCGATAAAGCCGCCATGCTGAACCGGCTGGATTACAGGAATTTTTTTGATCTGGCCCTCGCCTTCAGACAGGCCGGCAATGAGGACAGAGAGTTTAGCAGCATTTATGCGGCCCATAACTGCGATATCTATAATCCTTATATAGACTATGAACTTTTTAAAATCTATGAAAGAGACGGAAACGTAGAAAGTGCATCCTCTGTATTGCAGGATATTATAGATAAGGATCCTATGAACGGCCAATGGTACAAGGTCGCGGGCGATTTTTATCTTCTAAACGGGATGATTGACAGCGCAATAACCGGCTATAGAGAGGCAATTTCTCTGCTTGCGCGTTTTGCCGGGGAAATATTTGAGAATTATTTTATATTTTCAAAAGATGTTTTGATGGCTAAATCAATGATTGCCAGGGCAGATAAAGATACAAGATTCGAGTTAATTCTTGCAATTGCAAAAGCTTCACTTTTTGAACAGGCTTATGATGAATTCTTAAATTTTGTAGCAATCTACGGCAAAACGCCGGACCACTACATACGTTTTTCAGATATTCTTATTCAGAGGAAACAGTATGAAATGGTTTTGGATCTACTAAAAGAAGACGGCGATAATTTTAATTCAGTTTCCATTTATTATAATCTGGGCAGGGCACTTTTTGAAACCGGAAGGGAAGAAGAAGGGATACAAACACTAGTTAAGGCTTTCAGAGCCGATCCTACAGATAACAGAAATCTTGATTACATCTATCAATACAAGCACAGATTAAAAGACTATAGAGGGCTTAAAAAGATTATCGATCGATTATCAGTAGAGTACAAAACAAACGGTCATATTAATTATATACTTTCTAAATATTATCTTCATGAGAATGAATGGGTAAAGGCCCTTAATCAGGCCAGGGAAGCCATTTCAAAAGATTCTTACAATTATCACTACAGATACCACTTTGGTAAGATGTATTATGATAAAGGTTTTTATAATGATGCAATAAGGGAGTGGAAAAAGATTTTAAAGCTTGATCCCAAGCAAACTTGGGTCACTAATAAGATAGAAGAGGCTAAGATTAACATGGGAATAAAAACTCAGTGAGTACTTTTTCGAGCCTAAGCGGGTTTCAGCGAAGAAAAAGTACTCACTGAGTTTTTATTTACCTATGTAAATATTAATCCTGTCTTTCAATGTAATAGTTGCCCAGTACCAGTACATCCATTTTGGTTTTTAGAAAGCAGTTAACCGCATCATCCGGTGTGCAGACAATAGGTTCATTTTCATTGAATGAAGTATTAAGTACAACAGGGACTCCCGTTATATTTTCAAATTCCTTTATGAGCTTCCAGTACCTGGGATTATCCTCTTTTTTAACTGTCTGAAGTCTCCCCGTATTATCCACATGGCATACAGCAGGCAGTTTTGATCTTTTTTCTTCTTTGATTTTATATATCTTAAGCATAAAGGGTTCCGGATAATCCTTCTCGAACCAGTCTGCTGTAGACTCAAGAAGAATTGAAGGGGCAAACGGTCTGAAAGGCTCTCTGTGTTTGATTCTTGAATTAAGAATATCCTTCATGTCAATACGCGTGGGATCGACAACGATGCTTCTGTTACCCAGTGCTCTTGGCCCTATTTCCATTCTTCCCTGAAACCATCCTATTATTTTACCTTCGGATATTTTTTTTGCTGTTAGTCTGAACAGTTCATCGTCTTTCATCTTTTTATAATCAAGCCCCTTTTTGTTTATTGATTCAAGTATCTCATCGTCTGTAAATTCAGGCCCCGTATAGGCTGTTTTAAGTTCATAAACCCTTTTATTATCAAGAATAGAGTTATAAATGTAAAAAGCGGCACCAATCGAACCTCCTGAATCACCTGCCGGAGGTGTGATGTAAATTTCCTTAAAAGGAGTTTTATCGAAAATCATTCCGTTAGCGACGCTGTTCAGGGCAACTCCTCCGGCTAAGCATAGATTGTCTGACGGACATTTTTTGTGAAGGTCATTAAGAACATGAAAAATTACTTTTTCTGTCATTTTCTGAAGGGATGAAGCGATATCATTATCTCTCTTAGTAATCTCCGTTCCTGCTTCCCTTGGATTTCCAAAGGTTCTAATAAATTTATCGGAATAAATCTTTCCAATGGTGGGTGAACCGTCTTCCCATGACATATCAACGCCAATGGAATGATGCAGAAAATAATCGAGATTTAATTCAAATTTACCGTTTTCTTTTAAGTAAACGATGTTTTCAAATTCTTTCATGAATTTGGGTTCGCCGTAAGGGGCAAGCCCCATGACTTTGCCTTCATCGCCGTATTTTGAGAAACCTATAAATTGACATGTGGAAGCGTAAAGTATTCCCAGGGAATGTGGATAAATAACTTTATCAAGTACTTCCATTTTGTTGTTTGAACCGGAACCGGTCATGGTGCTGACAAAATCTCCGAAGCCGTCAATGGACAGAATTGCAGCTTCATCGAAAGGAGATACTAGAAATGTACTTGCCATATGTGCCATATGATGCTCAACGTGATGAATCTTCCCTTTAATTTCAGATTCAGGAACTTCAAGTTTTTCGGCTAGTATGCTCTTTAAGTTTTGAATCTTTGTAACGTTTGCAAGTCTGTTTTTGAGCATCTTTGCTATCTTTGGACCTGTGGCAAGGGTGAACATGAGCTTTTTATAAAGATTTGCCTTCGGATTCCTTGATATTCCGATGTGCTCTATATCCGAAAGCTCGGCTCCGGCTTCCTTTAGGCAATATTTGATTGCAAGGGCCGGGAACCCGGCACAGTGCTTTATTCTGTTAAAGCGCTCCTCTTCGGCAGCAGCGACAAGTTTTCCGTCTTTAACTATGGTCGCCGAGGCGTCACCGTGATAGGCGTTAATTCCTAAAATAAGCATAATTACCTCTTACTTTCGTCTGTTTTTAGAGAATATCAATTAATTTACTTTTTACCAGT
>CAYYBZ010000202.1:0-4923 GCA_964470285.1 uncultured Oligoflexia bacterium | reverse complement strand
GGTATCAAAATAAGAACTGCGGATTTGACGTGATTTATAAAACCTCCGCGTTTGAATAATTTCACGGATATAAAAGCCAGTATGATTACCGATGCTATCCAGCATTCATATCTGGTTGCGTTTGCCGTAAGAAGAAGAAATAAACCGAAAAAAAGATGAATGAATTTTCCGTTTATGGGCTCTTTTTCCGGAATAGGGCCGTACCATATAAAAACATGGAAGAGGGCGGCTATCAGAAGGGCCAGGGCCATAGTCTCGGACAGGGTCACAGTCGATATTTGCAGATAAACAAATGAGCAAAGAAGCAGGCTGACCGACAATAAACCGTGCCACAGTGATTTCCCAAGTCTGTAGGAAAAGAAAAACAGGTATACGGTAAGCATGAGGGAAAAAAACAGGTTCATTATCCTTCCGCCCCATAAGATGTTACCCGTCAGATTCATTGCCGTACCGTAGATGTAGGAATGGAAGGGGAACCATGAACCGGGGATAAGCAAGGTAGGATTTTTTGCCCATGCCGATGCAAAATACAGCCTTAAGTAAGCATCGCCGCTTATAGCGTTGTAATCCTCGGCCCAGATATAAACGTGAAGAATAATTTCTGAAACGATAAGGGCTATAAACGCGGCGATTATACCGAAACGGATTTTATCTTTGCATAAACCGGCGCTATTAAAATTAAGGTGATCCATTACTGACTGTATTGAGCGGGAGAAATATCTTCGTATTTATCGTTTAATTTTGAGAAAAACGCCTCTTCCTTGAGGTAATTGTATCTGTGCGCCCCGTTAACCGCTCCGTAAACGTTTCCGCTGTACCAGCCGAGTGCAAAGACGCTTGTTATTATTCCGATTGAATAATAATCCCTTCGATATGCCTCGTAAGAACCCCATATGAACAGCCCGTTGGTTATAAGGGCAATAATACCGTCTCTTATTCTACCGTTATAAAACTGCCCCGTACCCGGAATTATTGCCGACATTATGCCGGCTAAGGCGGGGCTTTTTCTTGAAAGATTCTTGAACTCTTTTGTTTTATCCGCCATTTCGGAGGAAAGGGCGAAAATCTTCGAGCCTTGATTTACCGATGAAAACTTTGAGATGGCGTCATCGGGTTTTCTCATATGAAGCTCGGAAAGACCGAGCCTGTAGCTTGCAAGGTCCTTGAACTTTGCAAGTCTGTCTTCCTCAAGGAACTTCTCATAAGATATCGCGGCCGATTCATAATTTGAGCTTCTAAAAATGCTTTCAACCGCCTCGAATTCGCATAGCGACCCCAGATCCTTGCCTGTAAACTGGCCCGCCAGATCTGAAAAAAGATCCCGGGATATTTCGAATTTGCCGCCCAGCTGATAGGATTTGGCTATCTTGAACCTTGCGTCGTCTGAAAAATTTCCGTTTGGAAAGTAAAACAAAAGCCTTTTATACTCCGTTATGGCCCTGTAATAATCGGAGCCTATAAAGAGGTTTTCGGCGAAGCTGTATATGTCGGCTTCGCTTGCAAGGTTCAGGCAATGGGCGCTTCCGGCGGAAAGCGTGGCGCAAAATTTAATTATTATCAGTAAAACAAGGGCATTTTTAAAAGTTTTCATAATTTATCCTTCAAATCTAAAACCAGAAATCGTTAAGATTTATGGGATCATAAAGTTTGTAAACCTTCTCTAACGGAAACAATTCGTAAAGAGAAAAATCGTGATGGTATCTCATTATTCTCTCGGCTCCCATAATCAGACCGACAATGGCCCCGTGCTTAACTATTGCATTTTTTGTGTAAGTTGAGCATGTGGGATGAAAAGTACAGCTGGGCTCTGAGCTTGAAGTAAGTTGGTACATGTCAATCATCCATGAAAGCCAGACAAAGGGGGATGTTTTTATGGATGAAAATCTGCTTTTTTGAGTGTTATTCCCGTCGGTAATGACGGGGTCGGCGGCAGATATCGACCAGGGATAAAAGGTTTCCTTTTCCACCTTATGCATATGCCTTTGCTGTGAATGGGCATTGAATGATATAAGCAGTAAAGCCGTAATTAAAAAAGCTTTTTTCATTTCGGGTGAATATACAACTTTTTACGATTTAAGACAATTTTCTAAATCTGTATTTGATAAGCGTCCAAATAGCTTTAAAACCGTCCTTATAATTGATCTTTTTGCCGGCTTCTGTTTTTCTGGGAGAGTATGAAACGGGAACTTCAATTATTTTTATTCCCATTTTCAGAAATTTTGATGTGAGCTCTGGTTCTATATCGAATCTGTCAGATTCGAGTTTAAGATCGTTGATTAACGAAGATGAAAAAACCTTATAGCATGTTTCCATATCCGTAATTCTTCTAAAATAAAGAACCGAAGTCAAAAGTGATAAGAATTTATTTGCAAGCCCCGACAGAAAAAGCGGTTTGTTTTTAGGATTTAAAAATCTTGAGCCGTAAACGACGGAGGTTTTTAGATTTAAAATGGGCTCAATAAGTTTTGGATATTCTCCCGGATCAAGCTCTAAATCGGCATCCTGTATGATGACTATGTCTCCTTTAACAAACTCAAGGCCCTTTCTTATCGCTGCGCCTTTGCCTAAATTTTTTTCCTGATGATAAACTACATCAATTTCTTCAATTACTTTGAGCTTTTCCCTGGTAGAATCGGTTGAGCCGTCATTAACTGCAATTATTTGCTTTTTAAGTGCTACGTTGTAGATTTTATTGATGATTTGAGAAATTGTTTTCTCTTCGTTGTAGACAGGTACAATTACTGAAATTAATGGCTCTTTTTCAGTAGTAGTGCTGTTTTTTCTGTTAATATTCATCCTTTAGCCGAATTTTACAGGAAACTTTAGCATCTAAACACTTAATTATAAACTTGAATTATTTATATATTATAGTATCTTACCTCTGTTTTTTTAAAAGCTTACAAAAACCTAATATTTTCTGGAGGATAATATGGCTATAAAAATAGGACTAAACGGCTTTGGAAGAATCGGAAGATTAATCATGAGAGCGGGCATGCAAAGGTCAGGTTTCGAATTTGTCGGCGTTAACGACATCGTCCCTTCAAAAACTCTGGCCCATCTTCTCAAATACGATTCAACATTCGGAATTATGGAAAATAATATTTCCGCAACCGGGGATTCAATAAAGGTTGATAACTGTGAAATTAAAACTTTCTCGACTAAAAATCCTGCAGAAATTCCATGGAAAGAACTTGGCGCCGATATCGTAATGGACAACACGGGAGTATTTACAAAAAACAAGGAAGCCCTGGAGTCCCATATTAAAAGCGGCGCAAAAAAGGTTATCGTTTCCGCACCAAGCACGGTAGCCGACGCAACATTCGTAATGGGAGTCAATCACAAAAATTATGACGGCTCAAAACATAATATAGTTTCCTGCGGTTCATGCACTACCAACTGTCTGGCTCCGGTAGTTAAGGTTTTAAATGACAAATTCGGAATTAAACACGGATCGATGACAACCATTCATGCATATACAATGGACCAGAGGCTTCAGGATGCGCCTCACAAGGATTTAAGAAGGGCAAGAGCGGCCGCTGAAAGCATGATTCCGACGACAACGGGCGCCGCAAAAGCAATCGGTCTTGTTATTCCGGAGCTTGAAGGTCTTATGTCAGGCATAGCAATAAGAGTTCCTACAAATGACGTATCGTTGGTGGATCTCACCGCTGTTTTAAAGAAAGGGACCACAACCGAAGAAGTCAATAAGGCATTTAAGGACGCGGCAAACAAAGAGTTAAAGGGAATTCTTCATGCAACTGAAGAAGAGCTTGTATCGGTAGATTACAAGGGTAACAACTATTCATCGATAGTGGACCTTCCTTATACAAACGTATGCGGTAAGGAAAAGGACACCGTAAAAGTACTTAGCTGGTACGACAATGAATGGGCTTTCTCGGTTAGAATGCTCGACCTTGCAAAGCATATGCTCGGATAGATTTAAAGGAGGCTTGTATGATTCCCATTGATAGACTCAATACCGTCGATAAAATTGACGTAAAGGGGAAAGCGGTTCTGATGCGAGTTGATTTCAACGTACCCATGGATTCGGCAGGGGAGATAACGGACGACACAAGGATAAGAAAGGCCGTTCCCACCATCAAGAATGTTATGGAAAGAGGCGGAAAGCTTGCACTCATGTCCCATCTTGGAAGACCCAAGGGCAAAAAAGATCCCAAGTTCAGTCTGCTTGCAGCCGCCGATCAGCTTTCCCTGATTTTAAAAAAGAATGTAACGTTTGTTGAGGATTGCATAGGAGACGGGGTTAAGAAGATTGTTGCGGATATGGAAGAGGGTGATGTGGTTCTTCTGGAAAACACAAGGTTTTACCCGGAAGAAGAACAAAACGATGACGGCTTTTCAAAGAAAATGGCGCAGCCTTTCGAAGTTTATTTAACGGACGCGTTCGGTTCGCTTCACCGTGCACATGCTTCAACACACGGGGTTTGCAAATATTTTAAAATCAAGGGAATAGGTCTTCTTGTGAAAACCGAGCTTCAGTATCTTAATCCGCTACTTGAAAATCCCGAGAAACCTTTCACTCTTATTCTGGGAGGTGCAAAGATAAAGGATAAAATTACGGTACTTGAAAATATCGTAAAAAGAACAGACAGAATTTTAGTCGGCGGAGGTATGGCATATACATTTTTAAAAGCACAGGGAAAAGAGATAGGAAATTCTCTTTTCGATGAAAGCAAAGAGTCCAGAACGTTAAGGATAATGAAGGAGGCTCAGGAAAAGGGATGTGAATTTATACTGCCGGTTGATCATGTTGTTGCGGACAAGCTGGAGGCAGGGGTAAAAACCGAAACAGTCAAAGAAAACATTCCGGCCGGGAAGATGGGGCTTGATATCGGTCCGCAAACCGTTGAGCTTTTCAAAAAGAATATTGAAGGCTCAAAAACTTTATTCTGGAACGGGCCT
>CAYYBZ010000201.1:0-4924 GCA_964470285.1 uncultured Oligoflexia bacterium | reverse complement strand
TGACAGTAAAAGGTCGCGGAACAGGAAATGATCCCAGTTATGCGACCTTCCCGGCCTGGATGCTGTTAGGGGCGTCTTTTAAAACATTCTTGAAACGTTTTTCGGATTGATCGTATTGATTGTTCCAGGCTGATACTTCTGCGGCTTCAATTTGCGCAATCTTTTTGCTGGTAGCTTTGTTGTGTGAAATCAGTACATCGTAATATTTTATGGATTCAGAATATTTTCCCTGCCACGATAATACTCTTGCAAGGTTTAATGCAGCCTCACTATCGTATGGATCATGTTGCAGGTGTTTTTTTAGGACAATTTCGGCTTTGTCGTATCTCTTTTGCATCGTGTACAGTGAGGACAGGTTCGATGCTATATGCCTGTTTTCGGGATTTTTATCGAATACTTTCTGAAGAGTTTCTGTATCACCAAGCTGATAAAAACGGTCAAGCAGGTCTTTTTTGTCAGGAGCGCTCTTATAAGCCTGTCTGTAATATTTTAATGCACTTGCATTTTCTCCTAAGTTACTGAGTACGTCTGCATACATTATTCTTTCATCTGTTGTGAGTTTTCTTTTTGTTTCCAGTCTAGCAAAACTTTTCCTGGCTTCGGGAAATTTCTCCTGATATGTGTAGAGAAGGGGAAGGGTTTCGTTTGCATAGCGGTTGTTTTTATCCTGCTCAAGAATCTTTTTGTTTTCAATAACGGCACGATCGTTATTTCCGGAATAAAAGAATGTTTTGGCAAGTGCTGCCCTTATTGAATTATCGTATGGTCTTTTTTGCAGATATTCAGTTAGAAGAGAGATGTCCTGTTTGTAATTCTTTTTTTGAAGATAAAGGTTGTGAAGGGCTGTAACTATGCTTTTGTTACCGCTATATTTTTCTTTTAAAAGCACAAGATCATTGATACTTGCTGTTTGGGTAAGCCCCGAAAGATATTTTTTGTTTTTAGGGTTTCTTTGATAAAGTTCGTTATAGATTGTGAAAGCTCTTTGTTTTTTTCCGCCCCATCTTAAATTTTCGGCTCTTTCAAACAAAAACGCTGAACTGTTGGGTTCTATTTCTAAAAGTTTGGCGTAGTGAAGGTCGGCATCTTCGGTCCTTGGTATCCACGATTCATACTTTGCCAGTTCATGAAGATATTTGATGTTTTTTGGATATCTTCTATGCAGCATTTTAAGCTCTTCTACGGCTTTGGGAAGATTTTTGGCCCAGTTAAAGGTCTTTGCAAGCTCAAAGCGTACGTTTGGATCGTCATTTGTTTCTAAATATTTATTGAAATAATATTCCGATTCATCCCAGTTTTTAACGTTTCTGTTTAAAAAAGCGAGCTCTAAAATCGCCTGGGTATTATTGAGTCCTTTTGTTTCAGATGTTGGATATAAGAGCCTATCTGAAATCTTTTTTGCTTTTTTAATATCGCTTAACAGGGAAAATTTGAATTTCTCTTTAAGCGCCAATATTTTTCTTCTGTGAGCTATACCACCGGAAGTTTGGGAGCTTTCAAGATATATGTAAGAAAGCCCTAAATGAGCAGAAAAATTGTCCGGCTCTTTTGTAAGAACTTCTTTATAGATTTCGATTGCTTTGGAAAAACTTCCGGAAAAGGAAAGAATTGTCGCATACTCTAACAGAAGATCCGTTTTTCTTCCTTTTCTCTTTATCAGTTTAACGATTTCGTCAATACTTCTTTTTGAATTTCCCATCCAGAAAAGAGCATGAATATATTCAATGTTTGCCTTTTCATTGTCGGGATGACTTTTCAGATATGTTTCGTAAGAATTTATAGATTTTGTGTATTCTTTTAAAAAGGCATGATATCTGGCTATGTTCAAGTGCGTTTTAGCGTCGTCAGATGCAGTTGTGGAAGTATTTGACCAGACAAGAACAAAAAGAATAGGTAAAAGCACTATCTTGCTAAAAAGAAGTCTATAAAGGGTATCAAATTTATTTTTCACGGTTATTTTGAAACGGTTTATTGTACGTTTTGTTCTTTAGCAACGATTCCTTTTTCTTTTACAAAGAAATAATCGAAGGATTTTAGTTCAACGGGGGTGCCTTTCATTTTTCTGATTATAAGATGCCTGATTGACTGGCTCTGGCTCTGATGAAGGTGGATTATTCCGGTAGCAAGTTTCTCAAGAAGAACTTCTGCCTCATCAGAAAACTGTGTGTTTGTTATGTCGGCCGTAATCATGGAAGTAAGTTCTCCTGCGGATAATTTGTCAAAAAAGAATGGTAGAAAATCTTTGGCCAGCTGAATATCGTTATTTGGAACAACTATTGATTTAAAACCGTCGACGACAATGCGTTTGATTCCGTTCTCTACGATATAGTTATCTATTTCTTCATACATATCTCTTAAATCATCAATGTTTTTTACATAAGTCGGATAAATTTCCGAAAGTTCAAAAATTATCAGGTTTCCGTTAATAACGGCATTTTTGATATCAAAACCCAGGGATTCGGCCTGTAAAATTATGTTTTTCGGTTTTTCATCGGTTATTAAAAGTCCATTTTGATAAAGCGCGACTCCCTTCATGAGGAATTGTAATCCAAGTATGGTTTTGCCGGTTCCTGTATTACCGGTAACCAGGTAGGTACTTGAATTGTAAAAGCCCCCGATTTTGTCGTCGATAATGTTTATACCGCTTTGAAATTGTTCGTACATAATTAAACCCCTATAATATTGTTTGTAAAATGTTAGTTACTAGAAATGGGTAATAAGTCAATAATTATTTGACATCAATATGTTTTTCCCATGGTCTGGTATTGAGTTTTAAGCTGAATTCGCCTAAGACCTTTTTCTGGAACTCACCGTAATCAACATCCATTTGGGAATAACGATTATGACAGGATGAAAATCCCGATACGTAGCGGTTATAAGCTCCGAGTAACTTATCATTAATGCTTTGATTGCATGGCATTTCCCTGGAGTTTAAATAGCAGTAGAAGTACTCTAAAAAACCGTAATATAAAGTTGATGAAATGGAACAAAAGCCCTTATTATCAAAAAAAGCCTTGTTAAGAAGATGCTTTTTCTTAAATCCCGATCTTGCAACCTGGGTAATTCCCCAATCTGAGAGCTTGTTGGAAGTAGATTTACTTAAAATGACGAAAAACCAGCTTTTGTACTTCAAATAGTGCTGCCATCCTGATTCCTGCCATGCAAGGGTTTTAAGTGCCAGTGTAAACTTCTTCTTCTCTTCTCCGTCAAAGGGATTTCCGTAATCATTTAAAAGCTTATCTGTTACCATGTCTATGAGATCATTGACAGAAACAAAGTAACTGTTTAATTTTTCAATATTGAGCCGTTCTTCATTGGTTAATGCGTATTCAATTTCTATAAAACCCTTACAAACTTCCGTTATATCGGCCCAGACTTTGTGTTTTTGATCAAAAATCTTTTCATCTAATTCGTAACTGTCGAATATATGGTAAACGATTTTTCTTTTTCCGATTTTCTCTTTTTTTAGTTTTGTTTCAGGTAGAGGGATTTGGGAGTCGGTTTTAATTGAAGAATTATCAAAGATCCAAAGATTTGGATCTGAACGCATCCAGCCTTCTTTGGGAGGTGTTTCACTTAATGACTCTTTTTCCCGTTCCAAAACTATCCATCTTGACGGCATGCAGGAGAGAAGCACCAGGAACGTTATCAATACTATTCGTTGCATGACCGATTTTAGAACAATTCAAGCCATAAAATCTAGAAACTCACAGGGATTTATTACAACTACGGTTTTAACGGCTTTCCCGAAGTATCGAGCTTTTTGTATTCATCAATAATAGAATTGCTGGCCGGAGCCAGGTTGAGTTTCTTATAGAAGTTTCTGGCTTTTCTCCACTGTTTGAAGATTGAAAGGTCAAAGGGAAATCCATCCATGGAGAATGTCCTGACCGAATATAGATCTTTAGAATATTTTAAAAGCAATTTATATTTTGGTGATTTTTCCATAATTTCTTCTCCCTTTTAGGAGTTCGATGTATTATAGACAATCTTAGTTAGGAATTGTTCCTAAAAAGGTTAAACTATTGTAATAATTATAAAAAAAAAGTCAATATAATGTTTGAGAAGGCTAACAAATGGAAATCATAGCGATAGTTGGCAGACCAAATGTCGGTAAATCAACTCTGTTTAATAAAATTGCGGGTAAAAAAAAGACAATTGTTAATGAAAAATCTGGTGTGACCAGAGACAGGATTTATGAAAAAGTCACTTTTAGGAATAAATCGGTTATTTTAGTGGATACTGGGGGATTTGAACCTTCAAAAAAGGATAATATAAAGGGTCTTATACTGAAACAAACTCAGGCAGCTATTTCGGAAGCAGATAAAATTATAGCATTGTTCGATGCCAAAACCGGATTCTTTCAGGATGACAGAGAACTTGTTAAAAAATTGAGAAAATCCCAAAAAGAGGTTTTTTATGCCGTAAACAAAGTAGATTCCAAGCTGGCAAGAGAAAATATAAATGAATTCTATTCTTTGGGTGTTGATTTTTTCTTTGAAATTTCAGCAGAGCAGGGAATAGGTATTAGTGATTTGATCAGTCAAATTGCTTCAAATATAAAAGACGATAATGAAGAAGAAGATAAAGCGGACATGCTTGGAATAGCTATTGTAGGAAGACCAAATGTGGGTAAATCCTCTATAGTGAACAGGATTTTAAACTATGAAAGGGTAATGGTTGACGATAAGCCCGGAACTACCAGGGACTCTGTAGACACATTTTTTATTTATAAGGATCAGCGTTATGTTCTCATTGATACCGCGGGAATGAGACGAAGATCCAGAATCGACGATCAGCTTGAGGCCGCCTCGGTAATTTCGGCTCTTAAATCTGTTGAGAGAACAGACTTTGTTGTTTTGGCGGTAGACTGCTCGAAAGAGATAGCCACGCAGGATTTAAGGATTTCCAATCATGCTCTTTC
>CAYYBZ010000200.1:0-4928 GCA_964470285.1 uncultured Oligoflexia bacterium | reverse complement strand
GGAAATCTATAAATAAGATTGAAGATCTTAAAAGTGCTTTTAAAAAAGTTAAAAGCCTCGGGATATATTTCCATGCGTCATTTATTTTCGGTTTCGACGACGATACGAAGTCTGTTTTTTCGGATACTTTAAAATTCATGGAAGAGCAAAAAATCGGAGCCGCTTCTTTTAATGTTTTAACTCCGTATCCGGGGACCAAAGTACATGATGATTTAAAGGCACAGGGAAGACTCTTAACTGATGACTGGAAATATTATGATCACTGTACTGTCGTTTACAGGCCCAAAAATATGAGCCCCTACGAATTACAGACAGGTAAAATATGGCTTAAGAAAAAGTTTTCAAGAATCCCCTCCATAATGAGAAGATTTACAGGCAATATGTCCCATCCATTGCTCTTCCTATCAATGAATTACGGAATAAGAAAGAACATTCAACGAGATATCGATAGACTGCCATACCTTATTTCAGAAATATTTGAAGCAAAAGAAACCGACAAGTCCTATGCCAGAGGCGAGAACCTGCTTTTTGCAAAGCATGGATAAAACCTAAGTATGTGACTGCTTTGTAAGAATTTTCAAGTCGCGCAGAAAATCACGGTTTGATTTTCTTGTTTTCCACTTCTTTATTATTCTTTTGGCGGAATAATTGATAAAGGCGTCTTTAAGTTTGAAATTTATTGTTCGCCTGAATATGCTGCCCCAGGAGTAAAACCTAGACATCATTTTGATTGTTTCTTTCTGAAGTTTATGCATGGATATATTTTTGGGATGAAATACTACGTGATGACCGTCATATAAGCGCCAATCGTTGTAAAGAATTCTTCCGGATTCATAAAGATTCTTGAAAAATGCGGTTCCGGGAAGCGGTGTTAAAATTAGGTATTGTACGGATTCCAATTTCATTTTTCTTGAGAATTTCAAGGTGGCACGCATGTCTTTGATTGATTCAGAATCAGAGCCGAATATAAACATTCCGTGGATATCAATGCCGGCTTTATGAAAGCGTTTAATCAGTTCATGCATTTCAAGAGTGCTCTGTCTTTTGTTGTAGGCTTTTAAAACGTTCTGATTTATCGATTCAAAACCTATGCAAACGGAGTCACAGCCCGCAGAATGCATCTCTTTTAGAAGTTCGGTATCTTTAGCTGCGTTAATCGTTACCTGTGTTATCCATTTTTTATTGATTCCCTCTTTTTTCATAAGGGTCAATAGCTCTTTTGTCCTTTTGGGATTAGCCGTAAAGTTGTCGTCGTAGAAAAACACCCATTTATTCTTTATCTTTTTCAATTCCTCAACGACATTTTGAGCGCTTCTATAGCGGATTTTTCTTCCAAACATTAAGGGAACGTTACAGAAGGAACAATTGTTCGGGCAGCCGCGCGAAGTAATTACAGGAGCTATGGGGAATTTTTTATAATCATTAAAACCATGACCGATTTCAAAATCGGGGAAAGGGATTTCATCGAGATTTTTAACAAATGGCCGTTCATTGTTATCAACCATTCGGCCTTCTTTATCGAGATAAGCTATACCCGGTATGTGTTGAAAATCACCTTTATTTTCAATAGATTTTATGAATTCTACAATTGTTTTTTCCGCTTCACCTTTTAAAACATAATCGCAGTGTTCCAAAGCTTCCTGCGCATTAAAAGTTATATGGGGCCCGCCCATTAGAACCGTAATTCCCAAGGCCCTGTATTTATCTGCCAGCTCATAAGATTTGGGTGCCGTGGAAGTGATTGCAGAAATACATACCAGATCTGAGGATGATATGAAATCTTCATCCAGACCGCCGATGTCTTCGATAAATACCTTAACCTCATATCCGAGATTACGGGCTATTGTTCCCAGAATTAAAAGACCCAGGCGCGGGAACTTATATTTGGAGAAAACATGTAAATTGGGAGCGCCCGGTTCTATAAATGATATTTTTTTCAGATAAATTCCTTTTTTTAAAAAGATTAGGTTTGCGATTCGGATAACATATTTCAGATGTATATATACGCTAATTATCGTTAAATTGATACCAAATAATAATTATTAAGTTATAACAGCTTAAATGAATTAAAGAAGCGCTCAATTACCTCTTGGGCCGTTTTGTCAGGAGGCAAGGTCACTATCAGCTGGTACATTCTTTTGCCGTTTATTAATAGTCCGCCTGCTTTTTCTATGGCTCCCTGTTTTGCTGAGCTGAGAATGGTTTCCTCGTCGATACTGTAGGAGTCATCCGACCAGTCTTTGGATGAAGAATAATTTTTCCAACCCTGATAAGAAAAATAAAATCCTACCGAAACTCCTATTGCCACAATAACGATAAAAGCTATAATTTTATTCATAATTTAAATTTATCCGGCATGTAAAAGATAGCCAAGATTGTTAGAATTATTATCTGATCGTTAGTTCTCTGACAAGATTCTTCATTCCGTATACATTTTTAAGCGTTTCGGTTATACCTCCAGAATGTACTGATATTGTCCTGCCTTGAGTTTCATCATAGAGATATGAGCGGGAAAGTCCGTGAATATTTCTGTCAAAGACCAGGCCGACATATTCAAGATTTTTGTTAAATACAGGGGAGCCGGAATTTCCGGCGATTGTGTCGGTTGTCAAAACCTGGTTGACGGGTGTTTGCATGCGTATTCTTCTTTTAGCACGCATAAATTTGCCGGTAAGGTCAAACGGGTGTTTGTTGTCAAATTCGGCATTTCTTGCAAAAAGGCCGTAAAAAGTTGTTTGCTGCGGGACTAGGGTTGTATTAAGTTCATATCCCCTGGGTGCTCCAAAAGTGAGGCGCGGAGTGAACGTTGCGTCCGGATAGACTTTTTTCCCGTAAACGGCAAAACGGGCTTTTGCCAGTTTGGTAGATTCGATTTTCTCAATACTTTCGATATTGTCTTCGTATTTTTTCCTGGTTTTACGGTAAAAGTGATCTGTCCTTTTAGCTAGCATTATCATCGGATCCGTACTCTTTTCAATGGCCTTTTTTCCGCCCTTCACCAATTCTTTCCTGAATTTTGGATCATAGATTCGTGTGTTTTGAGCAAGTGTTTTGGCAAGGATTTCGGGATTAGCTGAGAAAAGTTCTTTAACGTATTCATCATCTTTCCCGAGCTTTTCAATTAAATATTTAAAAATATATGTTAAAGCATGCTGTTCCTTGTCAGGGTAAATGGGAGCAGGGGAATAAAGTCTGTGATGAAGAGAATCAAGGTTAGAGTCCCGGTATTCTTTAAACCTCTCATTGTTGGGTTTTTGAATTTCTTCAGAGTAACGGACAATGGTATTTGCGATTCTTAAAAGATCTGAATATCTGGCAGGATCGATTCTATCGTAAACACCGTGAAATACCAGGTCTGGGTGAAGTTTTATTAATTTTTTCTGCACTTTTTCAATGTTTTTCCATGTAGAATTTAATTTTTTGAGATTTTTGTTCTTTTTTATTTTATCTCTGAATTCTTTTTCTTCTTCTATTTTTTTGCTAAACATTTTTTCATTTAGAAGAGCTTCGCTCATACCTTCATATCTTTTGATGTAATTTCCGATACTGTAATTAGTTCTGTGAGACTGACGTTTCTGTTCGGGACCTTTATCAGCATATTCCCTGAATGCTTTTCTAAAATAGTAAAGCATATCAAGCAGGCTGGGAATATAGTAATCTCTGTCATACTCCAGCTGGGCGGTTGTTTTTAGACGGTCAGTTTGGGAGGGATTACCGGTTACAAAAACAAGTTCATCCTTTTTGGCGCCTTTTGGGTTCCATTTAAAATAATGTTTGCTTCTTATCGGCTTTCCCTTTTCATATACTCTAAAGAAGGCATAATCGAACTGATAGCGCGGATAGCTGTAATTATCGTATTCACCGCCGAAATGGGCCGGCTGCATTTCGGGAGCCATAACCAAACGAATATCGGTGTATTTTTTGTAACGGTAAAGATGGTACTGCCCTCCGTTATAAAGCTCCACAACGTTGGAGCGAAGACCCGTTTTATCAAAAGAGCTCTTTTCTATTCGAGCCATTTCAGCCTTTTTAAGTTTGTTCTGCTCAGCTTCGGAAAGCTCAATATTTGCAGCCTTTAAAACTTTATCCGTAACATCTTCAATTGAATCCAGAACATTGAGCTCTAAATCAGGACATTTCAGAGGCGGAATATTCCTTCTGGCATAAAAGCCGTTTTTTACATAATCTTTTTTTGGAGTAGATAATTTTTGTATGTCGCTCATGGCAACGTGATGATTGGTTATGACAAGACCATTGGGAGAAACAAAGGCGCCCGAGGCACCTGAATTGAACCTGATTGTAGCCTTATAGGCTGATTCAATCCATTTCTGAGAAGGGTTAAATCCGTACTTTTCTTTTAATACATCTAAAGGAAGATTATCGAATGTCCACATTCCTTCATCTGCTTTAACAATTGAAGATACTAACAAAAACGAGATTAATATAAGCAAAGAAAAAGTTTTTCTCCCCGGAAAGTATTTCATTCAACACCTCATTTTAAATAAATTAATTCTGTTTTTTATACACGCAGGAAATATTGAAGGCAACAGCTAATAGAATATGCAATGAGACATGCAATTCTCATATTGATTATATCTGCGATAAATAAATCCCTTTATAAAACTGAAGAACATTGCGATATCAATATGTTAGGACAATCATCTTCTGGCATGTACGTTGCTTATTTAAATACAAATGTGTACTAATATCGGTTCGCTTAGAATATAAAAAATTATGAAGTCATTGCTAAATATAAGATTTTTAATGTATTTCACTCTAATTTACGTTTGGATATTTTGCTCAAACGTTTACGCCGGTGTTGCAGTAGGCATTCCTTTAAAATCTTTTATAAAACACGCGGGTACGTCTCAAACACGGACGCTGATACTGGATAATGCATTTAAAACGGGAGTTACCGATGCATACTT
>CAYYBZ010000199.1:0-4938 GCA_964470285.1 uncultured Oligoflexia bacterium | reverse complement strand
AATCTCATGACCTTTTATTTTTGGCAACTGTTCAGGTCTGTCTTTGCTAGTTCATTTTAGGCTCTAAATAAGTCAATTAATCGGTAGACCGATCATTTCATGAGCTTGTGGGGGAAATCTATAAAAACGAGACATTTACATGACCCCTTTCTCTTTACACCCCAGTATCACAAACATTTTACCTTTCCAGTTCTAGGGGGTCATGCCAGGTAACCGTTTAGGAACCTCTGAAAAATTCGTGAAACGAATACTTTTATTATCTTCAAACTAAAATGTTTATCCGCGTTTAAGGGCTTCCAGATCAGCCTTGTCCTGATTTCGATTGGATTTTTTCTTGTTTTTTATGAGTTCTTTCAGCCCTATAAAAAATGCCTTCTGTTTTCCGTAACGTCCAATTTTCCTGTTAGACCAAACTTCAGAGAAATCGCAACCCGTAATAGTAGTTAAAAAGTCGATTCTGACTGGTTCATAGCCGAGCTGAATAATCGTATTTTCATCTTGCAAATCATCTGCAAATTTTTCCACGTCTTTAAAGCCGAAATCCTTCAGGGCGGCTATTATTTTTTTACTATTTTTCGAATCAGGTTGAATGAAAATATCAATATCTTTTGTGTATCTGGGTCTTCCGTAAAATGCAACGGCGTATGCTCCCACTATACAGTACTTGACCTTATGTCTGTTTAATAACTCTAATAACTCTTCGAAGTCTTTTTCTATTTTCACGATTATTATTACCTTTTTTGATCTTATAATATTCCTCTCGTAGTGTTTGAACTAATTCCAACCTCTTTTTGGGTGACATTGACAGATAATATTCCTTATCCAGATGTTGTGCTTCTGAATGAGAATTTACTTTTCTAATCCAAACGTTACGCATGTAATTATTTTATCAAAAATGAGCTGATTTGAGAAGGTTATCATTTAGTAAAGAAATAATGGTGGACTGCGCCCTGTCAACTGTACTTTTTACCTGAAGAAATTAGAACAGCCTGAGCCATCTCCTTTTTTTTGTTTTTGTCCCTCAACATCTCTTCAAACTCCTCCGGCGGAAGATATCCGATTCCAGCCACAACATCCAAGAAATTCTCATACTCCCATAGATATACCTCCTCGTTCTTTAATGTTTTCATAACTCGTCTTATACGCTTGCTGTTTACTACCACGCCGCTTCTGCTACGGTGTATCTGCCTGCATCTATATCCGCTATAAGCTCCCTCTTAAACTCACTACTAAAACTACGGTATTTTTTGGTCATAACCAAGTTCTTCTTAAGGCCTATATATCATAAGCCATTTTACGGAACCAGCCAGACTGTTCTAATTCTATGTACCAGAAACTACAGCCCTAGGGGCGCAATCCAAGGGGCACACTCCATATTATCAAACTATGAAAACTTTGCGCTATACGCGCAAAGGGTGTAATTATTTTTTCAAATATAACTCTCCTTGATCTTTAACCTTTTTTTGATAAGACAAAAATCATCTAAAACTACGCAAAAATTATTACATGAATATTAAATAACAATAATTTTATCCTACAAATTTAAGGGTTTATCTTGGTATGTTTCTTGCTCCTTTAAAATAATTGGCTAAAATCAATAATCTTAATATTTTAGGCAATTATTTCAAAAAGAGAGGTTAATTCTCATGAAAAAATATCTTTTTTCTTCCTTTGTATTAATTGCTGCCTTCTTATTTTCCTGTAACAGCGGTTATGAACTGGATTTCAGAACACTTCCGCAGTTTCAGAAAGTCTCTTTAGAGGGAGAATTCTGCACAAAAGAGGGAACTGCCAAGACTAAGCCCGTAAAAATACTTTTCATAGTAGACACCTCTGGGAGTATGAACACAAACGACCCCGATGAGTTGAGAAAATCCGGTGTTTTGGATGCAATAGACAAATATTATCCGTACGAACATATCTCTTTTGCCGTAAGCAGGTTTAGTACTTCCGCATACCTTTTAACCGACGGATTTATCAGAGATGCAGATGAACTTACAGAAGATGCGCTTGAAGACTTGGATATACATAACGGTTGGACTGATACCAAGGAAGCCCTGGAACTTGCAAGGGATACAATACTTAAAGATATTGAATCAATTAAAGATGAATATGAGAAAGAAAGAACAAGTTACATAATTCTCATTCTATCCGATGGTTTGCCGAACTGGAACAAAAACCTTGACTGGGATGAGATGACACCTTTTATAGATGAAGCCGTTGATAACATTATGGATATAAGAAATTCGCATACAATAGACAGCATCGTTTTAAATACTGCTCTGCTTTCCCAGACCGGCAATCTAGGGCAGATTCCCTCTCAGTATACAGACGCTCCCGATAATTTTGACACATCTTCGGCTTACGATGCCGCCGTTGAACTTATGACAGATATGGCTAATGACGGCGGAGGTTTCTACACGCATTTTGAAGAAGCGGATGATATAGATTTTGAGAAAATAATTTCCACCACAATAAACGTTCCCTACGTAATAGAAGAAATAATTATTTCGAATCAGAATTCTAAGATCGTAGAAAACGTTTTTAAAACCATGCCTGATGACATAATAATAACTTCGGATACTGACGGCGACGGACTTTCTGACCTGGAAGAGGAGGTTCACAAGGCATCTCCTATAAGCATAGACACCGATGGGGACGGTATAAGCGATTTCACCGAAGTTCTCAAGGGAATGAGTCCACTAACTAAAGATTATGACTGCCCGCATGACGTTAAGCTTGACCGCGACGGTGACAAGGTTCTTGACTGCGAAGAAATACTTTTAGGCACTAATTATTTCATGTATGACACGGACGGGGACCTTTTACCGGACGGAATAGAAATATACAACGGCCTAAATCCCGCCGATGCTTCCGACGTTGATAGCGACACGGACAGTGACGAGATAGGAAACTATGAAGAAATCAAGAAACACACAAATCCTATCCTGAATGATAATGAGCTGCATGAAATACACGAGTACAAATACAACTGGGAAAAGACACAGACACGAGAAGACGGATACTCATGCTACAACATCACTATTGAAAACATAGGAATCACACAGACAATGCTGCTTGATAATGAGAATTACCCCTACAATATAATTGACGTTCATATTCTTCAGACAGCTACGATTGAAGGCAAAACAATCAAACTGCTGAGCAAGGGCAGCATCAAAATAGAATTTGACGAACCTAAGGATATAGCCGGGCATTCCTACTCTATCGAAGATATTGATTTTTATAACTACTAGTAGTTTTCGCTCAATATCTCAAAATGAGCCTGGGGATGTGCGCATGCAGGGCACGTTTCAAGTGCGGAATCACCCTCATGAAGGTATCTGCAATTCCTGCAACGTCACACCACTTTAGAGTTTAGATGCTTTCAGCGGTTATCCATTCCCGACATAGCTACTAAAGCGGTGCTCTTGGCAGAACAACTGGTTTACCAGAGGTCAGGCAGGCCCGGTCCTCTCGTACTAGGGTCAGATCCTCTCAAATATCCTGCGCCCACAACAGATAGGGACCGAACTGTCTCACGACGTTCTGAACTAGAGCTCACGTACCGCTTTAATGGGCGAACAGCCCAACCCTTGGGACCTTCTTAAAGCCCCAGGATGCGATGAGCCGATATCGAGACCCCAATTTTTTAGAGGCTCACATTTAAAATATTATCCAGCAGGTTAGGGAGCTTATCAAGATTCGTTGATATAAGCTTTTCAGATGAGATTTGTTTTTCAGTTTTAGAAATGAGAAAAGTAACTGTTGACTTTAATAGTGATGCTGTTTTTTCAAGCCTTCTCATATCTTCCGGCCTTATTGAAGAAGAGAGCTTTATTTCAATGGAGATACTTTTGCCTTTTATTTCGATAAAAAGATCAATTTCTCTTCCGTCGCTTGTTCTGAAAAAATACGGTTCAAAGTCAATACCTTTAACTACTAAATAAGACAGTATCTGTTCGATGATGTATCCTTCAAAGCTATTTCCTACACAGGGATGAACAAGGAGACTTTCATAGTCATTTATACCTAAAGTTGCGTGTAATAGTCCTGAATCCCTGAAATAAATCTTGGGACTTTTTATCAAGCGCTTATTAATATTCGCGTGAAAAGGGTGGAGTATTCTGACAATATAAGCCATTTGAAGATAATCGATATAAGATTTTACAGTATGGTAACTTATACCAAGATTCTTTCCTATTTGGGACAGGTTGAGAATATTCCCGTTCATATGTGCCAGCATTTTTATCAGGCGCTCGGTTTCTTTGGGCTTTGAAGTCAAACCCCAATTGGGTAAATCACGCTGAGATAAAAGATTAATGTAGTTGGTTTGCCAATGAGGAAAACTTTTAGTTTTCAAGATCCCTCCGTCCGGATATCCACCCATTAACCAGTGATTGTTTATGCTTGATGATTTTAATTCAAAATAATTGAAAGGGGTTATCTCACATATTGCCAGTCGCCCCGCCAGGGATTCGGATACATCTACCATCAATCTCGGAGAAACTGAACCAAGCAACAGGAACCTTCCGTTTTTTTTTCTTTGCGCATCTATTTGGCCTCTTATGCGGGGGAAAATCTCCGGGAAAGACTGGGCCTCGTCTAAAATGATCAGCTTTTTCTCGTTGATTATTCTATCCCATTCTATATCCAGTTTTGCCCTTTCTTCGGCCTGTTCAAGATCGAAATATATACCTTTAAAGTTTTTTGAAAGCGTAGTTTTACCTGACTGTCTCGGTCCCAGTATAGCTACAGCCAAGATTTAAAAATTGAACACTATAAATTTTAAAGGAGGAAACTATGAAGTACTTAAAGATTTTATATAACTTGGCAGAAAACCAGGCTGTCCGAGAATGTATTTTTAGAAAACTACTTTATACTTGCCATATTGGATGCCGTTTATTTTTATCATCAAAGATGTAATTTTATCGTAAA
>CAYYBZ010000198.1:0-4938 GCA_964470285.1 uncultured Oligoflexia bacterium | reverse complement strand
ATTGCATATGCCATAATTTTCTTTCTTCTGATTCTTGTTATAATGTTCGTTCCCCCCATGTCAGGCTGGTTCAGCAGCTCTGTTGACACTTCGGCTCTGATGAACAGTTTTATCAAGGTTCTCTTACCCAAATGGCCCCTTATTTTAACCGTGCTGGCCGTTTTTGCAGTATACGCCAATTTCTTCAGTCACCGAATCGTCGGACCCGGCTATAGATTCTGTCAGATTTTGCAAAGTCTTACTAAAAAAGACCTTTTGATTAATTTCAGGCTAAGAAGCCTCGACTATCACAAGGATGTCGAAAAACACTTTAAGGAATATATAAAATCCCTGAAAACCACCGTAGAAACCCTCAAAAAAGAAACCTTATCTGCCATAGAAGGCCTGAATACACAAAACACGGAAAAGTCAAAAAAATCTCTTGCCATAATAAACGAGGAGCTCAGTAAATTCAGGACAGAAGATTCCCAACCTGACTGAGGCACCAAGTTCCTTTTAGAACTTTTTTATTCCAATTTATTTTGTGAAAGTTCTAAAAAGAAACGAATGCACGGCTGATATTAATCGGATTAATATTAATAGTTATTTTAGCGCATCAACTTCGTTGATGCTATATTAGCAAAATCCCCCCACCAAATCGAAAGTGTGCATGCGAGCAAAAAGGAAACCGGTCCTTTTCAAAGAAGTTTGAGGTCTATTCTGTTTGAGATTTTTGAGAATATTTTGTCCTCTGTAGCCAAGTAGCCTTCAAGGTCCACGGCACATTGAGCTACATGAGCATCAGGAGTTGATACGCTTACACCTTTTCTAAGCAAATTCTCTCTTAATTCTCCAACCCGTACCCAATGTTCAAAATCGCAAATGCAAAGCGGTAATTCATCCAAGACTGATATTAGATCAGCTTTATCTCTCTTGGTTAATTTGGCAGTTAAGAGCTCAGCAACAACTATTGGAGGCAAGTAAATTCGCCCTTCCTTAAGAGCCATTTCGACATCTTTGAATGTTTTTTTGCCTGAAAAAAATGAAATCCAGACCGAAGTGTCAACTACTATTACGTTCACGACTCATATCCAAATCTAAATTGAATTTTATTTTGCCTTTTAGAGCCATTGCTTTTGAGTAAGCTCTGCTTCTCTTGACCAACTTAAGCCCTTTTATCAAAGTTTCCGTAATGCCCAACTTTGTGCTATTTAGCGCTTCGTTCAACAGGTCTTCGGGTAAATTTGCCGTAATTCGTTTCTTTCCCATAGTTAAATACTAACAAGCATACATATTAATGTCAATACATATATCAATATTGAGATACAGATCGCAATATAAGTAGGGCACTGTATTTTTTTTAGAAAGATGAATATACACATAGTGGACTGCGCCCTGTCAACTGTACTTTTTACCTGAAGAAATTAGAACAGCGTGAGCCAGCTCCTTTTTTTTGTTTTTGTCCCTCAACATCTCTTCAAACTCCTCCGGCGGGAGATATCCGACTCCAGCCACAACATCCAAGAAATTCTCATACTCCCATAGATATACCTCCTCGTTCTTTAATGTTTTCATAACTCGTCTTATACGCTTGCTGTTTACTACCACGCCGCTTCTCAGAAGATGTTTTCTCACGTTCCTGTATCCAGAGCCTTAGGAAACGTTCCCTGAATGTCCTCTATTAAGCCCCCTAGATCAGCGTCGTCCTGATCTCTGGTGGCTCGAGCTACTTTGGGCCTGTAGTAATAACTGGATGTTGATAATTCTATCATTTTACATCCTTCTTAACGCATCTATTATCAAGGTCATCTGACCTATCTTGGCCTGGGCTTTCTCCAGTTCTTTCTCCAGATGTCTTTCTCTCGGTGTTGGCTTACTTACAAAGCTCCCTTCATGCAACTGGCGCAGTATGGCTCCACGGCGATTATCCACCAACAAAAGAAAATCGGATTATTCGAAAAATTCAAATCGCGGAGACAAAGAGCCTGTACAACTTTGCTAAAGTAATTACGCAAGCCTTTGATTTTTATTTTGATCATTGTTTTGGATTTTACAGCGACTTTAATCGTTATCAAAATTCTGAGAAAGCGTATGAACTTTTTTATGATCTTGATGATGTTGAGCCACCGGCCCCGCATGTAAAAAGTGTTAAACGCACGAAGATACATTAGGATGAAGAAATAATAGATTGATAAATAGCCAACAGATTGTCGGTTAAAGAGAATAGTAAATCTCCCCGGACTGACGTTTGGGGCTTATTCGGTTTCAGTCTTCGACTGACCGAACGTTGTACCTTTCGGGTTTACACCCGGGGTTCTTCCGGAAAGATTTAAAGCCGCACGGCGGCGCTGAGGGGGAGGCTCCATGTGGCTTCGCCACTGGAGGGGGCGACGCAAGCCCCTAAAAATAGATAAGGGGAAGATATGAGTTATATTCAGCACAGTTCGATGACGAATTTTATTTAAGGAATTGCGGATGATGTTCTTCGCGACGTTTATGTTCACAGGAAATACCGTGATGTAATATTACCGATGACGGTTATCAGGCGCCTTGATGCTTTGCTTGAACCAACAAAGAAATCCGTGCCGGATATGAAAAAGCGAATGCATAAATCAAAAGTTGCTAATCAGGATACCGTCGGGGGTGCCTCTCCTGCCAAAAGACTCTCTTTTAATCTTTATTAACCATTATTGAGACCTTCGGATGATTCCTTCCTTAGATTCTATAAGCTCTTAAAAACACTACTTTTACCACTTCTCAACGGGAAAGAAGAGCTTTGATCCGTCTTCGCCTTCGGCTTCTCCGAGACAAGAAACCAAGAAATCCAAACCGAATTCAAATTTTTATCTTGAGTGAAATCGAAGGATTAAAAGGTGGTTTTTGCTCGGGGCAGTCCGCGCCTCTGAATTCACTATCGCAGTCTTTGTGCTCGGGCTTCAGCCACCTTCGGTGTCTTCCGCACCCTGCGTCAAAGACTGCACTGACTATGAGTGTTCCTTTTGCGTTCATTATTATTTCATGTTCAATAAGAATGAACAATGTTAATAAATGAACAAGTTATTAATTGTCTGTAAATAAAGAATAATATCGCTAAATATATAATGGCTTGTTTTATGTTCAAAAATATGTTTTGTTCAGCAATAATGAACATTTAGATTAATTGAACAAATATAGATTAATTATGGATAGATATAAAGAACAAGAACTTCTAACGGTTGCCCTAAATAAGGTTAGAAATAACTTTGTTCATTTGAACTTTCAAGTCGAGCAAAACCATTTTCTACATGGCAATTACTTAGCAGAACCGAAAACACCAAAACATAATTGGAAAAGACACATTGATGCAGTATTGAAAATTGAATTTAAGAAAAAAGAAGCGGTTTTTTGCGTTGAGATTAAAAATACGGTTACAAAACCTACTATAGGTTTAGTAAAGCAACAAGAAAAAGAATACGCACATCCAATTCTGTTAGTTACAAATTATGTAAACGCATTCATGGCTGACAAATTGAAACAAAATGAGATTAATTTCATAGATACGGTAGGTAATGCGTATATCAATAAACCTCCCATTTACATTTTTGTCAAAGGTAATAGGTTCAATAGAAAGTTTGATGATGCAAATATGGGGCAAGCTTTTCGACCTACTGGTCTTCAAGCCATTTTTACATTTTTAATATATCCGAAATTAATTAATAAGCCTTATCGTGATATAGCTGACACTGCACAGATTGCTTTAGGTAATATTGGTTGGATTATAGCTGATTTAAGAAAACAGGGTCTTGTTCTGGATATGGAAAGACATGGCAGAAGAATAGTCGATAAAAAGCAGCTTCTGGATCGTTTTGTTGAAGAATATCCAAGAAAATTGAGGCATAAATTATTGATTGGGAAATACCGGAATACTTTAAATAATAATGAAATTGTATATCTTGAGAATGCACTCTTGGGAGGTGAAGCTGCCGCTGCAAAGCTTACGAACTATCTTAAACCGCAAAACATCACAATTTATCTGAAACCTGAGAATTTAAATGATTTCTTATTTAAAAACAGATTAGCTAAGGACGATGAAGGAGAAGTTGAGATATTAGAGCAATTTTGGAAACCTTTAAATATGGACGGTACTGAAAAGACGGTTCATCCCGTTTTAGTCTATGCCGATCTTATGGCAACGGCTGATCAAAGAAACATCGAAACTGCGAGGATGGTATTTGAAAGGTATATTCAAAGACATATCGGATAAAATCAGTAACCGAATTGTAAATGCAATCAGTGAGATCGAGAAAGTTGCGCATGATCTTAACGTCCCTTTTTTCGTTTTTTCTATAAAACTGAGAATTAGAAAAGATCCACAGCTGGATATTCGTATACCGATAATTCCAGGTCTGGCTGTTTTAAAAATAATATCTTGGGAGAATAGATATCCAGATAGAAGCTCCAAGGATGCTGATGATTTATTATTCATTATGACCAAGTATGATTTCTCATCAAATCAGGATCGATTATTCGGAGTTGAGAGTGATTTGATGGAAAGGGAGAATCACGATCTTAGATTAGCTGGTATAAGACTTTTAGGCAAAGACATGGCAAAAATATGTGACAAAGAAACATCTGAAAAAAATTAAGAAAATTCTCAATAATGAAACTAACACGGACGGTAATTTCAACCTTATTGCCCAAATGATTGGAAAAAGCGGTTATTTCGAAGAAACTCTTCGTTTGTTAGAAAAATTGAAACAGGGTTTTTGCGATTTACTTTAACTGAATTTATAAGATATAAATCGGCTCTTATGCGGTCATGTACATAACAGACGGAAAAGGCAGGGCAAAGCGTCCTGCCCCTCGCAGCGTTGTCATCACGAGGAACGAAGTGACGTGGTGATCCCCTGAAAATCTTTTTCATTTAATCCGTGGCGGCGGCTTTCAAGCGGCAGATTTTAACTTTATTTCAAGTTTAAG
>CAYYBZ010000197.1:0-4942 GCA_964470285.1 uncultured Oligoflexia bacterium | reverse complement strand
CCGACTTTCATCCCGACCTGCTTCGGCGGATGGGCGGCATCTTCAAACTGGCAGGCGACGATGCGCAGCGCGTGCGCGTGGATCACAACAGCATCCTTGGCATGCAGCGGCGCATACAGGATCGTTGGACGGCGGCTCGCATGGGCTGGGAGCGCCACACGCAGGCGATGCGCGCCGCGCTAACGCAGGGCAAGACGCCGACGCAGGCCATATGGGATCACTTCCGCGCCCGAGCGCTGTTTTTTTTCAAATTTACTGACTATGTTTTCTTTAATGTATTCAAAAGTTTTTAACAATTTTTGCAGGTACTCAGGATCATCAGGATTTTCTATAAGGGCTTTTCTGAAGTAGTTTAGAGCCGAAAGTTCATCTTTCAGATCCAGCTTTAAATTTCCTCTTATAAGGAAGCGGTCCCCGGCTCTGATAGTCCGGGGGTAGTAAAGTTTTCTCAGTCCGGAATAAAATCTGTCCAATTCATCTCCATTTACTATGCAGCCTGATCTGTCAATTCTTTCTAGAATTTGCGAGAACTCGCGGGTTTTTTTAAAATCACCTATCTCATTGAAGAGTTTCAGTTTCAAGTCGTAAAAATCACATTCAATGTTAGAAGGGATCTTTTTTACAGCCTTAAGATCTTCAAGTGCTTTCTTGTTGTTGCCGAGTTTATGATTGCTCAGAGATATCTTGTATAGCAGCGTATTTTTTTGTGTTTGAGAAATGTCATTTTTTTTAAGCTGTAAACGGTAAGTTTCAACTGCCTTTTTATAATCGGATTTTTTATAAAGCCTATCACCCTTTTTATAGATGTTGGAGCAGGAAAGTAAGCTCAATAAAAGGATTAAAAAACAGGTAAACTTCACTAAATAAATTACCCCTGAAGGTTGGATCGCATTTTCTTTATTGTCAATGAATAATCCTTGCTTTTAAATACGGCATTGCCTGCGACAAAAACGTTTGCTCCGGCTTTATTTATATCGGATATGTTTTCGGGATTTACACCGCCGTCTACCTGAATATCTATTTCCGGCTTTATTCTTTCGCATTTTTTCTTTAATTTACTCAATTTGTTTAGGGTTTCAGGTATAAATTTCTGCCCGGAGAAACCGGGATTAACAGACATTATGAGTACCATATCGATATATTCCCAGACGTGGTCAAGAAAATATAGCGGGCTTGAGGGATTTAGAGCGATGGCAGGAGAGGCTCCTGACTTTTTAATCTCTTCCAGTGTGCGGTTTAAGTGAAGACATGTTTCTGGGTGTATTGAAAGCAGGTCCGCCCCGGACTTTACGAAAGCATCAATGAAATTATCCGGTTTTTCTATCATTAAGTGAACGTCCAGCGGAAGCTTTGTGCAGCCCTTTATGGATTCAAGCACGGGCGGTCCTATTGTGATATTGGGTACGAAGTGGCCGTCCATGACATCGACATGAATCATATCGGCGCCGGCTTCTTCTACTGCTGTTATTTCTTCTTTAAGTCTTGAAAAGTCAGCGGATAAAATTGAAGGGGCAATCTTGTTCATAGTTATCTCCAAAAAAGAATAATACACCCAAGAGCAATAAGGGGCAATAGATAAAGCTAAAGACGGTTTTTAAAGACCTCCCCCGTAAGGTTTTCGTGGCCGCTTGTAAATTCCTTCGCGTTAAGCTTTTTGCGGGATTCCTCCTGGAGTTCCTTAACCAGGATACAGGTATCTCTTGTTCTGACTGCCAAGTAGTCTCCGAAAAGACCGATAATTTGGCCGGGCACACATTTTTTAAAAGAAAAATCGAATTTGTCATCAACGGTCTGCGTTTTATAAATCTTGACTGTCTTGCCCTTTAGGTGGGTGAATGAGCCGGGCCAAGGGTTCATTCCTCTGACAAAATTATGAATATCGGCAGATTCCATGGTCCAGTCAATAAGGCCGTCGGATTTTTTAAGCATGGGAGCAAACGTTGCCTTACTCTCATCCTGAACCTCAAAGGTCGCTTTATTGCCGCTGATTTTCTCAATTGCTTCTGCGATAAGGCGCTTTCCCATTACGGCAAGCTTGTCATGAAGTGATGATGCATTTTCATCTTTTTCGATGGAGATTTCTTCCTTAATCATAATTTCACCGGCATCCATCTTTTCGTTCATTCGAATAACGCTTATTCCGGTTTTTTCTTCGCCTTTTATAATTGCCCAATTTATAGGCGCAGCACCTCTATATTTGGGTAAAAGTGAAGCGTGAACGTTTATGGAGTATAGTTTTGGTATATCCAGTATAACCTTTGGTATTATTTTACCGTAAGCTGAAACCACAAAAAGATCCGGTTTTATGTCTTTCAATTTATTAATGAAATCCGAAGTCTTTATCTTTACAGGGGTTACAACGTCAATTTTTTCTTTAAGGGCCAGTTTCTTGACAGCAGAAGGAGAAGGTTTCAGCCCTCTTCCTTTTAAACTGTCGGGTCTTGTTACGGCCAGGCATATCTCCGATTTTGTCCTTAAAAGGCCCTCAAAAGTGGCCACTGCAAAATCCGGTGTTCCCATAAAGACTATTTTCATATCTTATCCCTATTCTTTACGCTTTAAAAAGCCGACACTTTGTGCTTTTATATTATTGAAAGCATAAAAAAACAACTCAATATAATTTTTTAAAAGGATAATAAAAAATGATTGTTAATTTCATAATAATAATCTGCCTTGTTCCCTTACCCTCATTCGCCGAAGAGATCAACAAAGATGTTCTTTCCATAATAGATTCTTTAAAGAAGAGCACTGAGATTCCCAGAATTGACCAGAATGCATGCTGTCCGGCCTGTCCTGAGGATAAAACATCAAAGGGAATTGGGCAGGGCTGTGAGATTCACGATCCTATTAACTCGTTCATAGGGTCCGCCAAAAAATACGGTGATATGCTTTTGCTGATTTCAGGTAAAAAATATGCGGTTGTAAGAGATCAAAATAAAAAACAGACCTTGATTGAAGGAATAAGATCTAAAAAGAAATACTTTTCTTTGAAAGACGGCAGAAGGGATTTTCAGGGAACAGTTAATAAAGCCGTTGAGAACGAAGACCAGAAATTTTATCGGGAATACAGGCATTTAAGGCATATATATAGAAGCGGAATCAGGTTCAGGGAACTATGCGAATATTTAAGCGATAATCAGCAGAGGTATTCAAGCCTTAGGAAAAAGTTGAAGATAAAAGGGAAAAAGAAGGGTAAAGAAGGCGTTTAAAATCTATGATTTCTTTCGGGGTTTGCGCTTTTTCTTCTGAATTAATAGTGTTTTTAGAAAATGTGTTATTTTTTCCTGTTTTACCTTGGATAAATTTGTGAAGTTTATACCTATTCCGTCTGAGAGTTTCATTGAAGATGCAGGTTTTAAGCTTTTTCTTATATGAACTATTTCTCCGTCCAGATCGAGAGCTTCCCCCGTAACCGGATGAACAAGAACCAGTGAAACCACCGATCCGAGATTAAGCTCGGTTTTTGTTTCAATAAATATGCCCCCTCTTGAGAGGTTGTTTGTAAGGGCCTTGCCCATTTCAGCCGGATTTTTGAATTGCACTGTGATTTTTGCATCAATACGCGGAAATTTTCTGCATCCCATACCTCGAGCGCTTAGCAACTCTTCCAGGAAATTGTTAAACAGCTTAGTCTGTTTAGCCTCAATTTTAAGGAATTCTATGCCGACACCTTTAGTAACGCCTATCTGATTAGGGCCTACTATTCTGACAACTTTACCCATAACCCCGACAGTTTCATTTGAATCAGGCAGGGTTATCATAACATCTCCGATCGCTTCAGCGTCCCGATAGTCGAGGAGCAAGGAGAACTCTTCTCCAGGCGCGATCGGTGTGTAGGCGACGTGTCCTTGGAGGTAGATGAAGATGATCATGACGGGTACGATCGTGAAGATGATCGAGCGCATGCTCGCCATCGAGTACTCGTTGTGGCTTTTCATGATCTGCGCGTTGAGCTTGAGCATCCGGTCCTGATCGCCACGAGCCTCTTTCATCTGCGCTTGAAGGCCTTTGAGCTTCTCTTTGATGCGCTTCATCTTCTTTTGGTCGGTCGTGTACTTGTACGCGAGCGTTGAGATGAGACTGATGAGCACGGTGGCGATGAGGATCGTGACGAAGGCCTCAGGTTGCGCGATAACCATGAGGCTCTTGGGGTCGAGTTCGGTTTATAAGAGGTGTGTACAAGAGCTCTTCGATACGGAACGCGAAGCGTTAAAAGACGCTGTTCGTATGGAGCCGAGATGGGGTTTCTCACATATATGACGCATCGGATCATCGCTCTCGCACTTACCGGAGCGGCTCTCGTTCTCGGATTCGCGGCGTGGGGGATGTATCTGCAGGGCGATCAGAACTCCATGCTCCTCACCGGCGGCTCAGCGATCGTCATGGGATTCTCGGCAGCGTATTTCTGGCAGACGGTTCATTAACTTGTGCACTCGAGTCGCTTCGTAACAGACGCGATTCTCGATGCGTACGCGGTTCATCAGTGATACGCGCAGAAGCCAAAAAGCGTGCTATCTTCGCGATGTAATTGTATTCGAATCGTCATCGGATCATGATACGTAACAGTTATAACTTCTATAACTAACTCTGCGGTATGCACACGACGATCGCGATCGATGCCGAACTCAAAGAGGATCTCAAGCGGTTCGGACGGAAAGGAGAGAGCTATGCGAAAATCCTCCGACGCCTTCTCAGCGAGGTAAAAGAACATCAGATCGAATCGCTCCTCATGGACGAGACGGATACCGTTCCGATCGAAGACGCCATCGAGGAGGCGCGTCGATGGCGCGCGTGATCATCACCCGAACGCTCAAGGATCGGGTCCTCAAGCGCTTCGGAGGAGAAGCAGAGGCGATCTTCTCGAAGATGCATAATCTCGGATCATCTCCGAAAAGCGGGAAGCATCTGACATCGATCGGATCGCTCATGCTCGGCGAGATCC
>CAYYBZ010000196.1:3440-4950 GCA_964470285.1 uncultured Oligoflexia bacterium | reverse complement strand
AATTGAAACGTTAAACTATGTTTTCCACCACCTGCGTGGAAACTTCTTCTTAAGAATGATTTCAGCTTCGCCGATAGGTTCCACGTTCATTCTTTTCATATCTCTGTCCACCATTATTTTAACCAGATCACTGAAGGTAGCTATCGGTTTCCAGTTTATATCTTTTTTTGCCTTACCGGTATCTGCAACAAGTTCTTCTACTTCCGTTGGACGAAAATATCGGGAATCAATTTTTATTACGGTGTCTCCTTTCTGAAGACCCGATTTTCTGGCCTGCTGCGAATTTAATGAAGAAACCACACCTTTTTTATCTTTATCCTTACCCTTCCATTCAATCTCAATGCCCGTATATAGAAAACCTTCCTGTACAAATTCCCTTACAGAATGTGTCTGACCTGTTCCTATTACATAATCGGACGGTTTATTTTGCTGTAAGATCTTCCACATGGCCTCTACATATTCGGGAGCATATCCCCAGTCCCTTTTCGCCTCAACATTACCGAGGTAGAGCACCTTCTGTTGCCCTGATAAGATATTTGCAATAGCTCTTGAAATCTTTCTTGTTACAAAAGTTTCTCCCCGCCTTGGACTTTCATGATTAAAAAGAATTCCATTGCATCCGAATATTCCATAACCCTCCCTGTAATTAGCGGCCATCCAGTATGCATAGAGTTTGGATGCTGCATAAGGACTTCTTGGCATAAAAGGAGTAGTCTCGGACTGTGGGGGCCTGGAGGCACCGTACATTTCACTTGAAGAGGCCTGATAAAATTTGATCGGGTGGCCGCTTCTCCTTATTGCTTCCAGAATTCTTGTTGTTCCCACAGCTACTGTGTTTGTCGTGTACTCAGGCATCTCAAAGCTTACCCTGACGTGGCTCTGTGCTCCGAGATGATAAATTTCATCTGGCTTTATATTGTAAATAATGCTGTTTATCTGCTCCGCATCTGTCAAATCTCCGTAATGAAGGAAAAAACGTACATCCGGAGAATGCGGGTCGACATAAATATGATTAATTCTGCCTGTATTAAAGCTGGAAGCTCTCCTTATTATCCCGTGAACTTCATATCCTTTATCCAGAAGAAATTCCGCAAGGTAGGAACCGTCCTGTCCTGTTACTCCTGTTATCAAGGCTTTTTTCATGAAGTAATCCCTCTTTAAAAATTAGGATTTATCAAGTTTCAATTTTAAAAAGTCATCTAAAGATTTTTCCCAGTTCCATGCAGTTTTCACTATTAGATCAAGATCATCGCACTTGGGCTTCCAATTAAGAATCTTTTTTAGCTTTGAGCTGTCAGAAACTAAAGCCGGAGAGTCCCCTGCCCGTCTATTTGATTCAATTATATTAAAATCTTTGCCTGTTATTTTTTTAACCGAATTTACCATTTCACGGACACTGTATCCCTCACCGTATCCGCAGTTAAACACATTACTCTCTCCGCCGTTTATCAAATATTCCAAAGCGTTAAAGTGCGCATAAGCAAGATCTTCTACATGGATGTAATCTCTT
>CAYYBZ010000196.1:0-3430 GCA_964470285.1 uncultured Oligoflexia bacterium | reverse complement strand
TAGGGTAATCCGTTCCGAAAATTTCTAATTTTTCGATTTCTCCCTTTGCGGCTTTTAAAGCCCTTGTGAGTAAATGTGATGCTTCGTGTTTGTAGGCTTGCCCGATCTCATTTTCCCTGTCCGCTCCGGCAACATTAAAATATCGCATCGATACATACTTAAAAGAACTGTCTGCGATTGATAAGTCTCTGAGTATATTCTCGACAATTAATTTGGATGTGCCGTATGGACTTATAGGAGATAATTCTGAATCTTCTGTTATCGGAATTTTTTCGCAGTTTCCGTAGACGGCTGCAGTCGATGAAAAAATCATTTTCTGAATCGAATTTTCCTTCATTATCTTAAGAAGCCTTAGAGTGTTAAATGTGTTGTTCGAATAATATTTAATCGGATCTCTGGTACTTTCCGGAACAACAATAGATGCTGCGAAATGCATTATCGCGTCGGGTTTAAAAGAAGAAACGGTATTTGCAAGTTTGTTTTCATCAGCAAGGTCGGCACAAATCAGCTCACCGCTTAAAACCGCCCATCTGTTACCGGAGGATAAATTATCGTAGGTTAAAACTTCATATCCCTTTTTCCCCAGTAATTTAACAACATGGCTGCCGATATATCCCGCTCCGCCGGTTACCAAGATTTTTTTCATAAATCAACCTGTCTATAATATAAGAAATACCCGAACTTTTATGCACTTTAAGTTATAATATTGCAACTAAAAAATATATTCGGGAATTAATCTTTGGGTTTAATTAAGGAAAACCTTATCGAAATTTAATGAGCACCCTTGCGGCCGAAAACTACAGCTATTGTTTTTAGAAGTATTCTGAAATCCATCCAGATTGACCAGTTATCTATATAATCAATGTCATATCTGAGTTTTCTTACAACCGATTCAATGCTGTCGTCATAACCGTTGTTAATCTGGGCAAGACCTGTAATTCCCGGTTTAATCAACAGACGATTTTCATAATTGGGTATTTTTTTAATAAAATCTCTAACGAAAAATTGTCTTTCAGGTCTTGGACCGACCAAAGACATATCACCCTTTAAAACGTTAAAAAGCTGGGGGATTTCATCCAGTCTTGTTTTTCTTAAGAACCTTCCCACCGCGGTTATTCTCGGGTCATTTTTAGTTGCCCAAACAGGACCGCAGGTTTTTTCGGCATCGTGAACCATTGTTCTGAATTTTATCAAGTTAAATATTCTGCCGAATCCTTCAGATTTAGAATCGATCGGTTCGATGTTTTCACAGAATGAACTTTCATTTTTGGTTCTTGGTTTTCTCCTCCTGTTGAGCCCGACTCTTTTTTGTATATAAAAAACAGGACCTCTGCTGTCTATTTTTATAAGAAGTGAAATTAGGATTAAAACCGGACTTAAAACAGCCAGTCCGAAAAAGGCAGATGTAATATCACACATTCTTTTAAGAAAGCTGTTCAGGGGTTTGACCCTGATTTTGGGTTCTTCGGAATAGATCAGCAAATCTTCTGCAATAAACGGCAAAAGCTCAGGAGTTACCTCTAGCCTGGTTCTAGCGGTTCTCTGAATTGTCGGAACAACGATGCCCAAGAAAACTCCACCGAATAATATTCCCGTTAAAATTTCTATCATATTCAATTCCGTACCTGATCTAACCTGTCTTGCTCTCTGTTTGTACTCACTTAAAGTATTTGATTTTTTTCACAAAAGAAAAAATCGGGTTTATCATAAGCAAAAAACGTACCAGATGAATTTAAATATCTGACTTCGTTATTTAAACGCTTATAAACACTGATAAATCAACCTATACTCTAAGCTAAATCAGAATTCTAAATGGCGGGGTATATACAGCATTTTTCATAAAATATCAAATTTCTGATACAAGTTTCAGAAATTTGAGAATAAACCGGTTTCATTAACAAGCTAAAAAAGCTTTAAATTCCTTGACATTAAGAATTATTAACTAAACAAAATTCTATTTACTTAAATGCTGCAATAACGGCAAGAGTTAACGAAGAAATGCTTGTCGTAATAACAAGGCAATCCTGCCAGACTTTTATGAACTTTTCAGGCACATGAATTGTATCGCCGATTTCTATAACAGGATTGTCAGCCAGTCTAAGTTTGGTTCCGTCAGCCTTAACAATTTCGGCTTGCGAATATCTTGCCCTAACTGTTAAACCGCCGGCCATGCTTACATAAATCTTGGAGGTGTACCCCGGTTTGTACGGATAAGCTCCCGGCTTCATAACCTCACCGGTAACATAAACGTTTGTTTCTTCCGCAGGAGCTTCCTCAACTGTAGGGATATATATATTGTCTCCGTCTGAAAGTCTTGGAGACTGCTCTTCTCCATTCATCATTTTTTCAAGATCCACCCTGAGTGTTTTTTTATCTCCCCTTCCTGTTAAGCGGATTATTTCAGCGTCTCTGGAAATATTAGCTTTTGAGGTAAACCCGCCTATCCTTTCCAACAGATGCTTAAGATCTTCATCTCCCTCCAATTCATAAACACCGGGTCTGCGAACACCGCCGCCTATTGTAACTTTATCCATACTAAGCGGAACAAAAACTATATCATTTTCAAGAAGATCAGGATTTTCTTCTATCTTTCCCTTTTTTTGAAAAAGATATAAATCAGCGTGCAAAACCTTTTTGCCTCTTCTAAGTTCTACTTTTCTTGTGGAACCGGAATTTTTTATTCCATCAGCCATGGAGATTGCATCTGCCACCTTGTTCAAGGCATTTAAGACGTATATCCCCGGCTTGTTAACTTCTCCTAAGACATAAACCTTGAAGGATCTGGGTTCGGCAAGTAAAAGGTGAAACTGCAGTCTTCTGTATCTGGTTCTCATCTTAGCTGATATTTTTTCTTTTGCTTTTGTTATGGTCATGCCCGAAATTGTTATATCTCCGACATCAGGCAGGATTACCTTTCCTTCAGGCCCGACCGTTAGCAGTGTTTGAGTTTTGATCTTACCCTGCGAAATAAGAATGAAGACGTCACCTACACCGACCTGGTATTCATCGGGATTTACCGGTCTGTCTGTAATAACTTTCGGGAAACTTCCCTCCAGAGTTAAGTCTCTTTTCTCCAGGGCCGATTTGGGAGAAGAAAAATCAAAGGTCTGAGATCCGATGGAAATTTCCTGCTCTTGAGTTTGCACGTTATTGAAAGTACCCTGTGCCCATGTTAAGCTTGGGAAAATAATAATTGCTGCAAAAACCAGCGTAATATTTATAAAATTGACATTTTTAAAAATCATTGGTTTAAATAGTTCTCTGAATTTATTGAGTTTTAGAGTATAGTTCTGGATTCGTTTAAGTCAAGTAATTATAAAAACCAGATTGTGTTTATGGGAAAAGATATTAGCCTTATAGATTTTATTCTTTTAGCATTTAAAAAACGTAAAATTGTAATCATTTTTTGTGTTACGGGATTTATCCTCAT
>CAYYBZ010000195.1:0-4952 GCA_964470285.1 uncultured Oligoflexia bacterium | reverse complement strand
TTTGTGTCTATTACACTATTTCAAAATTCATTTACACAGAAAGATTTACAGACCCTTAAAGGGTTACTTAAGCTTGATTTTATCTTTAACAACCAGTCTATCGGTTAATCTTAGCCATTCTATTAAATCTTTATTTAGCTGAATCTGATTGCTTAAATAATTGAAATGATTACTCGCGACAGCCTGCCTGGCTATTATTAAGGTTTCAAGCTCTATCTTGCCGTTTTGATAACGAACTCTTTCCTTTTTTGCCACATCTTCGGACAGTTTCCATTTTTTCTCGCTTAACTCAACCCTTTGCCTCTGTTTCTCTATTCTTGATATCTGGGCTTCCAAAGACGTAGTTAAATTCTTGTAATAAAGCTGCCTGGCTAATGATGCCGTCATTTTCTCATACTTAGCTTTTTTGACTTGAGCATTACCCTGTGTTTCAAATATCGGTAGGCTTAGGTTGAAACCGACGTATATCTCTTTTCTGTTGGTAGAAACGTTAAAACGCGTGGAATTATCGTAACTGAAACCGAAAATAAGATTCAGATCAGGATGAAGATCCTCTTTTCTAAGCGATATTTCCATATTCCCCGCTTTCTGAGTAAGAGTATATGCCTTAAGCATTCTTGAGTTCTCTAGTGCAGCTTCCTTTTCATTTTGCATGTCCATTTTAAACTCTATCCATTTAATATTGTCTTCGGGTTTTAACTCTTTAATGCTTTTTCCTGTTGTGGCGGAAATAGCCGATAGTTGATTGGTCATTGATACATCAAGTTCTAAAATAGCTTCCTTGTATCCCATTGTTTCAAGTTCTATCTTTCCTACATCTACTGAATCGGCAATGTTTCTTTTTTTGCGCTGTTCTATATATTTTTGAAGTGTCTGGCTCTGACCCAAAAGTGAATTTGATACATGTCTGTTTAGATGTGTCAGCTGCCAGTCCAGATAATTTAGAATTATTGATGCAACATAATCCTCATAAGCCTCAACAGTTCTCAAAACAATGACCTCATTCTCCAGGTCAAGCTTTCTTGCCTGCTTTCTTGTCTGCTTCCCAAGTGCATTCTTGAAAAGTGACTGCCCGGCTTCAATATAGGTTTCTTCCTCTTCACGGTCTTCCTGTTTATTGAGTCCGTAACCTGCAGAAACGGTTGTTCCGGTATTGTTAAAGGTTTTTTTTGCACCTGCGGCCAAAAATGTTGTTCTTTCACCGTCTCCTATCGCAAAACCGTATTGATTTTGAACGGTGAAAACGACAGCGGAAGAGGGCAGTGAGAGTGATTTGAGGAAGGTTGTTTGTACTCTGTCATTTAATATGTTTTTTATTTCAACATCGTTTTTTCGGGCGAGCTCGAGATATTCATGAATGGTCATGCTCTGCTCGGATGAAAATGAGGTAGGTATGAGTATAAACATTGCTATAAATGATATGAAAAATATAAGTTCTTTCATGATCTCTTCTCCTTCCACCATATCCGGGCATAAAAACTGTAAAGACAGGGTATAAGAAGAAGCGTTATTAATGTGCCGAATATAAGGCCCCATCCCATGGCAAGCATCATCTCCGACAACATTGAATCGTAGCCTGCCCATCCATAAGCCGTTGGGAATAGTCCTGCTACGGTAGTTAGAGTGGTGACAACTACCGCGCGAAGCCTGGTTGAGGATATGTCGGCTACTTTTTCATAAATTTCCTTTTTTGAACTGAACCTATCAGGATTACGCTGAAGTTTAGAGATCATTACAACCGAATCATTTATTACAACACCTATCATTCCCAATGTGCCTATTACGGCGAAGAAACCGTATTGATCCATTCCGTGCCCCATAAATGCCAGGATAACACCCACTGTTCCGAAGGGAATGGCGGCGCCTATAAGAAGGGGTAATAGGAGCGAATCATAAAGAACAACTAGAAGAAAGTATATTAAACCCAGGGCAAGTAAGGTTGCTGTTACAAAGTCTGCCTGCGAGTCCTTGGAATCCTCTATTTCACCCCTGAACTGGAATATTGTATTCGGATAGCCCTTTGATACTTCCGGGAAGATATTTGTTTCCAGAAATTCCGCTATATCAAGCGGCGTTGTTTTCGAGTTTTCTTTCAGATCGGCAAAAATCTTAGTTGTCCTTTTATAATTTATTCTCTGAATATTTGCAGGCGATATGGCTTCTTCCATTTTTACCAGAGAACTGTAAGGGACAAGGTAGCCCTGTGCATTAGCTGTTCTTAAAGACAGGATGGATTCAATATCCTTTTTATCCTTTACATCACTTGTAAGCCTTACATCAACCTCTTCTTCGCCCTTGTTGATCTTGTAAAGTATCTGTCCCTCTATGAAGGCTCGTAGAGATCTGCCTACATCCGAAGGATTAATGCCCATCATAAAGACATCGTCGCCTTTAAGGTTCAGTTTGTACTCTTTTCTTGTAACCGGTCTTTCTATTTCGACATTTGTGATCTGAGGATGTTTTGCAAGCTCCTCTTTAACTTTCTCCGCTACCTTTTTTCTTATATCGTCGTTATTTTCCTGCACCTCAAATTCAATCGGGCTTCCGCTGTCTGAACCCCACCGGGACCTCATAAATTTTACTTCCGTAAGTCCATCAATACTGGAAGCTTTTTCCTCCCATTTGGCGATAAGTTTTTTAAGAGGCATTTTTCGCTCTGATGGAGGTATCATCTCGGCGCGAAGTATTGCCTCGTTCTCTTTTACTTCTCCTCCGCGTCTGCTCTGGGCTATCAATGTAAGAACAGACATTACATATTTGTTTTCGTCTTCAAGAAGGATATTTTCAACAGGCTCGGTGAGTTTTGCCATTTCCAGTCTCGTTGTTCCCTCTTTTGCTTTTACACTTATTGTTATTTCCTTACTCTCCTCCCTTGGGAACATTACAAATTTCATCTTTTTATCGTAGATGTAAAATGATGAGATCAAGATGATTATAAAAACTCCAATTATGGGAACTCTGTATTTTAAGGCTCTTTTTAAAAAGCTTGCGTATTTTCTCTCTAAAAGGAAGAACCAGTGTCCGTTCTTTTCCACCGAGGAAGTGCTTTTCCATATTCTCTGAATTATACCTGGCCTTGGTATTGAGTGATGCAGGTGACCGGGTAGTATAAAGAAAGATTCTATGAGACTGGCCCCCAGCATTATGAAAACAACGGCAGGTATAAAAATGACAAATCTCGCAAAGTGTCCCTCAAAAAATAAAAGCGGGATAAATGCAGCACAAGTAGTCAGAACGCTTGCAAGAACGGGGAGTAAAACACCGGTTGTCCCGCTTACTACGGCTTCGCCTGAAGCTATACCGCTTCGCCGCAGTCTGGACACATTTTCAGCCACAATTATTGCATCATCTACTACTATACCCAGAACTATGATGACACCTGCAAGAGTTACGTTATTGACCGTGTATCCGAGTAAAAGCGCGCTTATCAGCGTAAAACCCAGGATGAAGGGAAGGCCTGCCGCCACCCAGATGCTCGAGCGGGCATCCAGAAAGAGAAAGAGAACAAAAATTATCATTAAGAAACCGACAAGCCCGTTAAAACCTATTATAGAAAGCCTGTTTCTTATACTGTAGGATTCGTCATCTATAAGGACCATTTCGATCGGAGAATCGGGATTTGATTTTCTGAAATTATCTACGAACTCGACGACCTTTTCAGTTGCACTTAATATATCCACGGAAGCGCTTTTACGAATATTGAAAAGGATGCCCTCATGGCCGTTTACCTTCATTACTGTTTTGTTTCTTTCAAAACCGTTTCTAACTTTGCCTACTTCCTTAAGTCTTATCTTTTGCCCCTCAAAACCGCCTCTTACGATAACCTTTTCCAGAGCCTTTACGTTATCGAGTTCTGAGAGGAATGAGACCTCGGATTCTCCGTGATCCTCCATACTGCCTGCAGGCATCCTTATGTTCTGTGACATTATCTGATTTCTTATCTCACTTAGTGAAATATCGTATTTTCTCAGTTTGGCAGCGTCTATAAGTATCTGCAGCTCCGGCTGCAAGTAACTTCTCTCATCAATACCGCTTATCTCGGGCAGGGCCAGCATTCGGTTCTTGAATGCCAGTGCAAAGCTTTGCAACTGCGCCCGTCCTTCGGTATCCAGCATCGGTTTATTTTTATTAAAGAATCCTATATCTATTATGGCTTTGTTTGCCGTACTGAACCTTCTATAGACGGGATCTTCCGTTTCATCAGGCAATTCTGCCCTGTCAACGGCATCCTTTATCTCCATTACGACTTCATCTGGATTTGAGAGATTATTCTCAAGAATCACGGTAAGAGAGGCCCCTCCGTAAGACGCCGTAGCATTTACTTCGTAAAGACCCGTAATACCCTTTAATTTTTCTTCTATGGGTTTTATGACAAAAAGCTCTACATCCTCTGCGGCTGCGCCCGGGTAGGGGATGGAACATCGTAAAAAAGGCATGGTAACATCGGGATACTCTTCCTTACCGATGTTGTCCCAAAGGCCTATTGCCCCGAGTATAACGCCGAAAAGCACAAGATTAGTGACGAGAGGACGGCCTGCAAAATATTTAACTAAAGATTTCATTAACCCCTATTCGTTAAATGAGGAATTTGCACTAAATTGTGAAATATTGCAATGATTTAGACACTTCTATTCCTGAAAAGTTAAATTTTAGAAAATAAAAAGCCCCCTTAAGGAGGCTTTTTAAAAGGTTTTAAATCCAATGCTTTTTATCTGAATTCGCTTTTGTAAACCTGATCGTTAGGTCCGCCGTCTTCAACCCAAGCAATTATTGCATTACCGCCTAACCAGAAGAAAATTATTGGAAATTTAAATTTGTGATATGGTCGACCAGCTTGACCGCCCTTGTATCAACGGTTATCATTTCAAAACAATGAAAAATGAAGAAAACAATAATTCAAACAAAATGGACTTTGACGGTGATTATAAGCCGACCTTCCGAGACTTCTATGA
>CAYYBZ010000194.1:0-4954 GCA_964470285.1 uncultured Oligoflexia bacterium | reverse complement strand
GGCCGGCAGCTCCTGAAACCGCAAAATCAACAGGCGTTGTCATTGTTGTTGTCATTATTTGCGCCGTAATACTTTGGACATATGACTCGATAATAACGAAGTTACTAAAATTATTACTTGCTCCGGAGAAATGAGATGGAAAAAAAATGGTATGTAGTCCATACCTATTCGGGATATGAGGCAAAAGCCAAGCAGGCTTTAGAAGAAAAGATTAAATTTCTAAAGAAAGAAGAATTTTTTGGAGAAGTTCTCATACCCCAGGAAAATGTCGTGGAAATGGTCAAGGGAAAGAAAAAGACTCAGGCCCGCAAATTTTTTCCCGGATACATTCTCGTAAACATGGTTATGAACGAGGAGACATGGCATCTTGTGAGAAGCACGCCCAAGGTAACGGGATTTGTAGGAGGCGGCAAAAATCCCCCTTCTATCCCGGATGCCGAAGTAGAAAGAATTAATACCAAGATTTCGGAAGGCCAGATGCAGCCGAAACCGAAATTTTCATTTGAAAAAGGTGAAAGCGTAAGGGTTATTGACGGACCGTTTCAGAATTTCAACGGTATTGTCGACGATGTAAAACCCGACAAAGGAAAATTAAGGGTTTTGGTAAGTATATTCGGTCGTTCTACCCCGGTAGAACTGGATTTTATACAGGTAGAAAAAAATTAGGAGTAATTTATGGCAAAAAAAATTACAGCTTTAATCAAACTCCAGGTGCCGGCAGGTAATGCAAATCCTGCACCTCCGGTCGGACCGGCTTTAGGTCAGCACGGCGTAAACATTATGGATTTCTGTAAACAGTTTAATGCTCAAACAGCAAATCAGGAACAGATGAATATTCCGGTTATCATTACTGTTTATCAGGATAGGTCATTCACTTTTATTACAAAAACGCCTCCTGCAGCCGATCTTTTGAAAAAAGCGGCAAACATTGCGAAGGGTTCGGGGCTTACGCCCAAGGAAAAGGTCGGAAAAGTAACAAAGGCCCAGATAGAGGAAATTGCAAAAATTAAAATGCCCGACCTTGATGTTAAAGATATAGCAGCAGCAATGAAGACGATTGAAGGAACGGCCAGAAGCATGGGTATCACGGTTGAGTAACAAGGAGTAATCAAATGAGTAAAAGAGGCAAGAAATACAAATCGGTCGCTGAAAAAATAGAAAGAGAAAAAAGATATTCCGTAGACGAAGCCATTGAACTTTTAAAACAGACTAAAACCGCAAAGTATGATGAAACAGTTAACATCGCTGTAAGGCTCGGGGTTGATCCCAAAAAGGCGGATCAAATGGTTAGAGGGGCAGTAGCTTTACCCAACGGTATAGGAAAAACCATTAAGGTTTTAGCCATTACAAAAGGTGAAAAAGAGCAGGAAGCTAAAGACGCCGGCGCAGACTGGGTAGGTTCCGATGAATATATTGAAAAGATTCAGGGCGGATGGATGGAATTTGACAAGATGGTAGCAACCCCCGATGTAATGAGTTCGGTTGCAAAACTTGGAAAATTACTTGGGCCAAGAGGTTTAATGCCCAATCCCAAAGTCGGAACAGTCAGCTTTGAAGTAGCCAACATGATTAAGGAAATTAAAGCCGGCAGGGTTGAATTCAAGGTGGAAAAAGCCGGAATTTTACAGGGAATTATCGGTAAAATGTCCTTTGAAAAGGACAAGCTTAAAGAAAACTTCCTTTCATTCATGGACGCGGTTTTGAAAGCAAAACCCTCAACAAGCAAGGGAACTTACGTTAAAGGTATTTCCATTTCATCCTGCGCGGGACCCGGAATAAAGGTGAACCCCGTTGATGTCGAAACAGCGATTCGATAAGCGATGAAGTTTTAGAAAGGAGCAAAAATTGAACAGGACAGAAAAAGAAAAACTTGTTACAGACCTCAATTCAAGGCTTAAGAAATCCCAGGTTGCAGTAATTGCAGGCTACAAGGGAATCGATGTGCCGGGTATGTCCAAGTTGAGAAAAAGCTGTCGTGAAGCCAACCTTGATTTCATGGTAGTAAAAAATACTTTGTTCAAAAGGGCCATTAAAGATACCGATTTTTCAGCGTTTGATGAAATGATAGACGGCCCTACTTCGATTGCAATAGCCGAAGAGGATCCGGTAACGCTGTCAAAAACATTGGTCGATTTTTCAAAAGAAAATAAGAACCTGGTTGTAATGGGAGGGATTTTCAGAGGCTCTGTAATCGGTGCCGAAAAAGTTATAGAAGTTGCCAATCTGCCTTCCAGGGAGGTTTTACTGTCAATGGTGGCTTCAGGATTGCAGGCTCCTTACAGAGGATTTGTCTGCGCTCTAAACGGAATTATTTCAAAATTTGCAAACGTACTATCACAGATTCAAAAGAAAAAAGAATCTTAAAGATCAATCTTAATAAACGGAGGATTACTAAAAATGGGTACCAAGATGTCGAAAGAAGAATTCATTCAGTTTGTAGAGGGCATGACTGTCCTTGAACTTAAGGAGCTTGTTGATGCTCTTGAAGAGAAATTCGGTGTAAGCGCAGCCGCACCTATAGCAATGGCCGGGGCAGTCGCAGCCGGCGGAGCGGCCGCAGCACCTGCAGAAGAAAAGACCGAATTCAAAGTTACCCTTAAGGCAGCCGGCGACAAGAAGATTCAGGTAATCAAGGTCGTAAGAGCTCTTACAAATTTAGGTCTTAAAGAGGCCAAGGATCTTGTTGACGGTGCTCCCAAAGACGTAAAAGACGGGATTGCCAAAGACGAAGCTGAAAAAATGAAAAAACAGCTCGAAGAAGTCGGAGCTACGGTAGAGATTGCTTGAGAATTCTTATGGGAAATTCTCGCATCGGTATCGGGGAATTTTGTAGAATCCCGGTACTTTATTTGAATGTTTAACCCATAGGAGATGAAATATGGCTAAATTACTGGCCAATAATTTCAGGTTCAGAAAGAACTTTGCAAAAATTAAGAAGGTTACGGATATACCCAACCTGATTGATATTCAGAAAAGGTCATATGAAAACTTTCTTCAGGCCCACGCAAAGGCCGAAGAAAGAAAGGATGCCGGTCTGCAGGGCGTATTTAAGTCCGTTTTTCCTATAAAGGATTTTAATGAAACGGCTTCCCTGGAGTTTGTAAGCTACACGCTTGATTCTCCTAAATATGACGTAACAGAATGTCATCAAAGAGGAATGACTTTTGCGGCACCTTTGAAAGTTACCGTAAGACTTGTTGTCTGGGATACTTCCGAAACGGGATCGCTTCAGAACATAAGAGACGTTAAAGAACAGGAAGTCTATTTCGGTGAAATCCCACTAATGACCGAAAACGGTACATTTATAATAAACGGTACCGAAAGGGTTGTTGTCTCCCAGCTGCACAGATCACCCGGAGCTTTCTTTGACCAGGAAAAGGCAAAAGTGTCTACTGGCGGAAGAATGCAGTATTCAGCCAGAGTAATACCTTCAAGAGGGTCGTGGCTGGAATTCGAATTCGATCACAGAGATCTTTTGTACGTCAGAGTCGACAGAAGAAGAAAATTCCCCGTAACCATACTTTTAAGAGCTTTAAGTTTTACTGAGGAAGAATTACTTAATTATTTCTATAAATCTGAAGAAATTAAAATCGACGGCAGTAAATTATCCAAGAAAATAGAGCTTGAGCTTTTGCCGGGTCAAAAAGCCTGCAAAGATATAAGGGATCCTAAATCAAACGAATTACTAGTTAAAAAAGGCAAGAAATTTACAAGATTTTCCATAAAAAGGATTGAAAATTCAAGTCTTAAGGAAATTCCATGTATTCTTGAAGACCTTATAGGTAGAGCAACGCCTAGCGATATAGTTAATCCTAAAACCGGCGAAGTCATACTTCAGTGTAACAAAGAGCTCACAGAACAGGTTTTTGAAGAGATTAAAAAAGCCGGAATAAAGAGCTTTTCTCTCATGTACATTGATAATGTGAATATTTCCAGTGTAATGCGGGATACACTTTTAATGGACAAGGTAAACAATTCAAACGACGCTATTCTGGAAATATATTCGCGCTTAAGACCCGGAGATCCTCCTACGTTGGAAACGGCGACAAGCTTCTTTGAAAATCTTTTCTACAATCCCGAAAGATATGACTTATCCGAAGTCGGAAGACTTAAGATGAATCATAAGTTCCGATTAGATACCGCTTTGGACAACAGAATTCTTACAAAAGAAGATCTTATGTCCGTTGTCAGATACTTAATCGAACTTAAAAACGGCAGAGGTGAAATTGACGATATCGACCATCTGGGGAACAGAAGAGTCAGAGCCGTCGGCGAACTTGTTGAGATTCATTTCAGGGTAGGCCTTGTAAGAATGGAAAGGGCCATTAAGGAAAGAATGAGCCTTCAGGAAGTAGATACGCTGATGCCACACGAACTGATAAATGCCAAGCCTGTATCGGCCGCAATCAAGGAATTTTTCGGATCAAGCCAGCTTTCCCAGTTCATGGATCAGACAAATCCTCTGTCCGAAATTACACATAAAAGAAGACTTTCTGCTTTAGGTCCGGGCGGTCTTACTAGAGAAAGAGCCGGCTTTGAGGTCAGAGACGTACATGCAACACATTACGGCAGAATCTGTCCAATCGAAACACCGGAAGGTCCGAATATAGGTCTAATTTCATCACTGAGTACTTATGCAAGAGTTAACGACTTTGGATTTATTGAAACACCCTACAGGAAAGTTGTTAAGGGTAAAGTAACCGGTGAGGTCGAATACTATTCAGCTCTTGAAGAGGAAAAATTCGTAATTGCACAGGCTAATGCCGAGCTGGATAAAAAAGGCAGCTTTGTATCGAAACTCGTTTCCGCAAGAAAGGGCGGAGATTTCGTAATGGTAAGCCCTGATGAAATAGACTTAATGGACGTAAGTCCGAATCAGCTTGTCAGTGTTGCCGCATCGTTGATTCCTTTCCTGGAAAATGACGACGCCAACCGAGCTTTGATGGGATCCAAT
>CAYYBZ010000193.1:0-4986 GCA_964470285.1 uncultured Oligoflexia bacterium | reverse complement strand
CGGCAAAATATGGCGTCTTGCGCTCTGATGGTACCTCTGAACGGGCTCTTTTCTTGGGCAGCTTCGCATCAAGCCCCTTCTTTGATAAAGAATCCTTATAGCGTTTCATGGTCTTTCCCCTTCCGGTTTGGGGGATTATGCACATTTCCGCCGAGTAAATCAAGCGATCAAAAAACTAAATTCTTGATTGTTTTGATTTATCTTTTTGCTTTTCTAAATTTCAATTACAATATGCGAATATTTTTTAAAAGGAATTTCAAATGACTGAACTGTTTTCTAAAGTGATCGGTGTGTTGAGTGCGTTTGTGATTTCAGTTATATCCGCTTCGGGATATTTCGGTGTAATAATACTGATGGCAATAGAAAGCGCATGCATCCCGCTTCCTTCCGAAGTTATTATGCCGTTTTCAGGTTATCTTGTTCATACGGGCCAATTTAATCTTTGGTGGGTAGCTGCGGCCGGAGCGTTCGGATGCGTAGTGGGTTCGGTCGTAGCATATTATGTCGGAATGTACGGAGGCAGACCCATCGCGGAAAAATACGGCAAATATATTTTGCTGCGCAAAAAAGATCTGGATCTTGCCGACAGATGGTTTGAACGTTACGGTGAGATAATAATGCTGGTTTCCAGAATGCTTCCGGTTGTGAGAACTTTTATCGCTTTCCCCGCAGGCGTTGCAAGAATGAACATAGTTAAGTTTTGCGTCTATACCTTCATCGGTTCTTTTCCATGGTGCCTAGGTCTGGCTTATGTCGGGAAAGTATTCGGTGATCACTGGCAGGATATAAAAAAATACTTCCATCATGCCGATATTGTTATCGTCAGCATAATTTTAATTCTTGGAATTGTATATTTGTGGACCCATATGAAGAAAAACGGACGTGGCGTGCAAAAAGAATCTAGTGAATGAATCTAAAGATCAAAACAGCGGCGCAGATGATCATGAGAGCCGCACCGCCGAAGACATAACCCGAGGATTTCCAGAACATGCGGGAACACAGATTTTTCTGACTCTTATCGGAAATAAAAAACGTTTTGTTGTCGTGACTTTTGCCTATTTCTATTTCAATATTCTCGGTCTTTTTTTGCAGCATTTCCTTATCCAGATTGTAATCAATCCATTTTGCAGCATCGTCACGGGCCTGGTCCCATTCAATATCGTCGATTATTCCGTCATTATTCAGGTCATATTTTTTAATAAGACGCGGCGATTTTTTAATTTTTTTAAGGGTATCAATTATGAGATCTTTTTTCCTTGCAGATTTCTTAGCATACTCAGGTGATTCGTTAAGCGATTTGTTTCTGTGTCTTGCTTCTCCAAGCACGTATGCATCCGCTCCGGGCGTAAGATAAAATTCACTGAGCCGCATTTGCCTGCGCGTGCCTAACCACGTTTTATATTTGATTCCGTTTAAATCCATGAACTGTTTTGCCTTTGGAGGAATAGAACGGAAGAAATCGCTTTGATAAATGTTTTTAGTGGATATATCCACTTCTGCCCCGGCTGGGTTTATAAATATCTCGCCCGTACCGTCGCTGATTTTAAACGGAAGAGGACTTGTATATCTTTTAACTACAACCCATCTGCCGTAGCGGCCGGAGCTTCGGTATTCTTCAATAATATACTGGAAGAAAACGCATTGAGAATTTGAAAAGGGGGTTGTCAGTTCATGCGATGTCAAGGCCTTGCCGATTACTTCAACAAGACCCATAGGCATGGATCTTATCTTTGAGGTGGGGATGTTCTCGATCAGGCGTTTAAGCCTTAAATTACGAAAGCCTCTGTAGAATATTACGGCTCCAAAAACAAGCCCTATCGAAGAATATATAAAGATATCGAAAATTGAAAATCCGCTCATAGTTTAAGAATCTAAGCAGGTACGTTTATGTTAATGTCTACGTCTTTTCTGTCCTCTTCGATGACTTCAAAGAGAGTTTCCGGAGTATAATTTAAAATTCTGGCAACTATGACATCGGGCAGCTGGGCTATTCTGATATTATAATTATTCACGCTTTCATTATAGAATTCCCTTCTGTCGGCGATATTGTCTTCAAGAGAAGTTATTCTGCCCTGCAGCTGCATAAAGTTCTGATTGGCCTTTAAATCGGGGTAATTTTCGGCGACGGCAAAAAGACTTTTTAAGGCATCCGATATCATATTGTTCGCTTTGCTCTTTTCCTTAACCGAATCGGCGGAATTATAAAAAGACCTGGCTTTTGTAATGTTTTCTAAGGTCTTTTTCTCGTACTGCATGTAGGATTCGCAAACCTTAACGAGTTTGGGTAATTCATCATGTCTTTGCTTCAAAAGAACGTCGATATTGCTCCATGCCTTTTTGATATTGTTTTTAAGCCGTATGAGTCCGTTATATATGGTGACGAAATAACCGATTACGATAACGGCTATAACTGCAACTATTAAAAGTATAACGATTAGAATTGTCATTTTACCCTCCGGTTAAAGGTTTTATTGCCGGGTGTTATTGGGAGAGTTCCCGAGCCTCATCCCAGCTTTTCTCATTTGCCTTTTTTAGATTTTCTTCTACGCGTTCCTTAACATTATCGAGCATTTCTTTCTGCTTGGTCATATCTTTTGTAATAGAAACGTTCATTCTTAACGGATAAGTCGTTAAAATAAGGTACACAATGCTTATATAATTGAAATTTATACTCACCTGGGTTCCAAGATCGTTTAATCTCCATTTAATGTCTTCGGTTTCCAGAATGATTCCGTAATCCGTTTCGGCTGTATTGATTATGTTTCCAACAAGATCGTAGCCGTTTTCAAGCAGATATGTCTCTGCCATCTCTTCTACCTGTTTTTCAAAGCTCTCGTGATTAAAATAGGCAGTTCCGAATTTAAATCCTGTAACCAGACCGATTACAACGATCAGAAGTATAAACCATGTCAGTGCTTTCCCGGAGTCATGATTGGATGATATATTGGCGTTCTTAATCAACATATTCTCGTGTTTATCATATATTTGATCTTAAAATAGTTTAATTGTATTTTTGATAAGAAGCCAATTAAAAAATGTCAGGTTTTTATGCCTAAATATAAAGATAAAACAGGTTTCGGGATTATTGAACTGCTTATAGCTTTAATTATCATTACATTTTTAACAATAACAGTAACAAGGGTTATGAGAGAAAATATAGGCGTTGCTACCGGCAAATCTAAAAATAATATCAGGGCAGCGTTTGAAAAAGCCCTCTCAAAGAGAAAAAACAGCCGAATAATAGAGGCGGGAAGAGATTATTTAGGTTTTATTTCGGATAAATATGAAGGGAACATAAGGCTTTCAGGAAACCCGCCTTATGGTGTTCTTGAGCTGTTTGACGGAACAAAAAGCTCGGTAATTGACAGTAATATATCCTTTGTCCATTTTACGTATTACGACAGAAAACATAATTTAATCTTTGACGAAGATGCTTCCCGGTATCCTTCTAAAATACGAAGAATAAAGGTAAGTATTTACAGGCATTCGGGAACAGAGGACCGCGGTTTTGTATTTTCCGACGGCATAAAGGGTATTGACCTGGACGGGGATACTTCTAACGGTACCGCCAGGCTCTCTAACATAGAGTTTTTAGTTGATTTGAAAAAATAGCAAATATTGTCCGTACAAGTAATTCATTTTATTTTTATAGAAGTAATGATAAATTATTTATTAAGAAAAATATGTCAACACAACTTCGAAACTGTTTCAGTAAGGGACTGAGTCTTCTCGGGCTTTTGCTCTGGCTAATCATACTTGCCGCTATCGGTATCTTTGTTACGAAATTAATAATGCAGAGGCTTACCTTTGAAGAATCGGTAAAAAGCATAGTAGACATTAAATCCGCGATGCAAAACGCTCTTTCATCGGAAGATGAAAAAACAATAATTGAGGCCTATCCCGGGTATATAGCCTATCAAAAGGAAGCCATAGCCGGGGCATTCAGGGTTACCGGTGAAAAGCCGTTTAAAGTTTTTGAAAAGTTTGAAAATAACGAATGGACCTTAGTATCTCAAAACATATGTGAGGTAAAATTTAAATTTTACGACGATTACCATAACGAGCTTTACGAAGATGAGGCGGCGCAAAATCCTCAGAATATAAAAGAAATACTGGTTTCAGTTGAGGCTCATGAAGGGAAAGAAGATATCGACTATTACTCGGGGACAGGTGTCGATCTTGACGGGGATATTTCAAACGGCGCGGCTAAAATAGAGAGCGCCGAATTTCTTGTAATTGTCAGATAATGCTCACTTGTTTGGTAAAGCTTTTAGCTTTGTTTTACCCTTTTCAACGATAATTTTAAAAGATACCGATTTGCATTTGAACTTGTCTTTGATCTGTTTCATTTGCGTGTTAATGGTTTTGGAGAATTTATCCTTGGTAATACCTTCAGTGCTTTCTCCGAATTTTTTTCTGGAGTCCAGATATTTGTTGAAAAGCAGTTCGATCGGATCGGATTTTTTGTTTTTGGCAGCTGTATCCTTTTGCTTTTTTGTTTTCTGCCAATCCTTGATTTTCAGACGAAATACGTCTCTTTTGTACCTGCCTTCCTCTATTTCCCTTATGATTCTATCCCAGAGTTTTGAATAGCTGTTATGCTTGCTGATCAGAGCTTTTAGCTTAAACTTTACAGCGGTAGATTTAATATATGTGTTTGAAAGGTTCCTGATCATTTCCTTAACTTCATCTTTTAGCTTAAGAGGTTCTCTTCTTTCCAGTCCTATAAAATACTGCTCGTATGTGAATTTAAGTTCTTCAAGCTTTTTATCAAGGGCGGATATTTTTTTGGCGAGAATATCCTGTTCTTTTAAAAGCGCTTCTCTTCTTTCAAATCCGTCTTTCATGTTACAATATTTAGGATTATATAAAAAACTTAAGGGTCATATAAGAAATTTCTTTTGAAATTATCTCTCCTAACTGCTAAATATCCTGTTTTTAGCTGTTTTTAACATAATAATCAATTCCAGGGGGAATTTTATAGAC
>CAYYBZ010000192.1:0-4991 GCA_964470285.1 uncultured Oligoflexia bacterium | reverse complement strand
CCATAACCGGTAATTTGTAATCAAGAATCACTAAATCGGGGGATTTGTCCGCAAATATTTTTAAGGCCTGTGCCCCGTCTTTCGCCACAAAAGTTTCATAGCCTTCATTTTCAAGTTCTTCCTGCAATGACCAGGTTATTAACTCTTCGTCATCGACGATAAGTATTTTTTCGGCCGACATAATTGTCTCCTTTTACTGTTCAACGGGTAATTTAATTTCGAACGTGGATCCCTTATCTGTTTCAGAATTAAAATCAATGCTTCCCCTATGTACTTTAACAATATTTCTGCTGATAACCAGACCCAGGCCTGTTCCTTTTGATTTGGTCGTAAAAAAAGGTTTGAATATTTCATCTTTCAAATCGTTGGAAATTCCGGGACCGGTATCGGTAACCGTCACTCGAACGGAATTCTTGCCGCTACCGTTTGAGCTGAAAGTCGAAATTTTCAGTTGTCCGCCTTCCGGCATTGCCTGAATCGCATTTAATATGATATTGAAAAAAACCTGCTTAATCTGATCGGGATCAAGACTTATCGAAGGAATGTCATCTGAAAACTCTTTGATGATTCCTATGTTTTTAATTTTAGCCTGCTGTGAAATAAAGAAAAGAACCTGATCTAAAATTTCATTTACATGTCCTTTAGAAAAATGCGGTGTTTGAGGTCTTGCGAAAGATAGCAGACCCTTAAGCGTGGAATCGAGTCTTTGAACCTGTTCGAAGATTTTGGAAAGCGTATCCCAGACAGTCGGATAGGATTTGAATCTTTTCATTAAAACCTGGACAGATCCTGAAATTCCCATTAAAGGATTTTTTATTTCATGCGCTATATTCGCCGCTATCTGTCCCATTGTTGTGAGTTTTTCTGTCTGCATCAGCCTTCTTTCAAAATCTTTTCTCTCGGTTATATCTTTTACAATAGCGGAAAAACCCACGATTACGCCTTCATCGTTTTTAATAACGGTTCGGGTTATATCAACGATAATTCTTTTACCCTCTTTAGTTATGCGCTGAGTTTCATAATGTCTTAAAAATCCCTTATCCTTTATTATTTGTCTTATCTTCTCAAGCTCGCCTTCTTTTTTAAGATTTGCAGGAATAAGAATATCCAGATGCTTGCCGACAATTTCGGAAGCCTTGTAACCGTAAATCAGCTCTGCTCCGCGATTCCATGTCATAATTCTATCGTTTGCATCCAAAGATATAATGCCGTCCAATGTGTCGTTTAGAATGTTTAAAAGATACTTCTGTTGAGTTTTGACCTTTGAATCCATTTCCCTGTAATATCCCTCAATTTTTTTTGCCATTTGATTAAAGGCTTTTGTAAGCTCACCTATTTCATCCGGACTTGGATCGGTTGCTCTTATTTCAAGTGAGCCCTTTTCAAGTTTTCCGGCTAAATCTATAAGCCCTCTTAGGGGATTAGTTATGTTTCGTGAGATAAGATGGGAAAAAAAAGATGAAACCGCAATAATCACGGGTAAAAGTATTAGAAGCCAGACAAAATTTAAATTACTTTTTTCAGGAAAGAGCATCAGCCCTGTAATTAAAAAGGAAACAGAAATCAATAATGAGACCGCCAGAAATGATAGAAATATTCTCCTTCTAATGGAATGAAGCCAAAACTTCTTAATTTTTTTATATAATTCCATAAATTTAATACATGCATTGTGTTAAATGACGCAAACTGCGTTAATTTATACAATGTTATTACAAATGGCAATGAAATGATATCTAGTCAAATAGTGATGTCTGTTTTTCTGAATGATAATAATCAATTACAGAATTATAAAGTCAAGTGGATCGAATCCGGTCCTTTTTTTAGGATATACGGTTCCGTACCAGTCGTCATAGGACCATCCTGCAGTTCCAAATTTTATTATGTTAGGTTTCGAATTTTTTCCCAAATAAATTCTGTTATCAAATCGGTGTAAAATCTGCAACGATAAGAAAGCTTAAATGTCTTAAATAACTTGAATATTGTGTGTAATGGGTATAAGCAACTAATATTATTATATAGATGCTTATTGACACGCCGGCTTGAAAAGTGATAACTTCCCAAATCAGCTTGGAGACTGGTTAATATGAAAATTTTGAGCATAATTGTCAGTTTATGCGCCCTTCTAATATCTGGGAGTGTTTTTGCATTGACGCAGATTCCGCCTGTTCCCGAAAAACCGGGTATTCAAAATCCGGATTTTTCTCTGGATAAAAAGCATGATACTGACAAACGTACTGAAAATACGGATGAATTTTCCGGCCATTATCTTTTTGAAGGGAAAATGTTTTACTATGACCAGGTTACCGGAGAGCTTACTCCCGTTAACAGTGCTTCTGAAAAACTGCAGCCAAAGGACTTAGCTGAAAGCGGGACCGATGAAAAAGAAGAACTTTTAGAGGAATTAAGACAGGAAGAAAGTTCTTTTGAAGAAAATTATAAAAGACCGATAAGCCTTTCCGCTCTTTCATCGGGTTCTCAGGAATTCGGTTCTGAAATACTTTCCTGTAAAGAGTGGGGCAGCCCGATTATAAAGAACAAAATCTTTTCTTCAAAAGACGAGTGTGAAGACGAGCTCCAAAGAGAGAAGGAAGCCGCTATGACAGCGATTGATAAATATCTTGAGGAATTTGAAAAGGAAAAAACTGCCCTGATGATTAAATCTGATCTCGAAGAATATGAAAGACTTTCAAAGATAAAGCTAAAAAAGGAACAGACCATACAGACGATTTTAAGAGTTTTTAAAAAGGGCTGTAAATGCCGTTATTAAGCTGTTCTAAATTCTTGCCAGCGTAGTATCTGTCTGTTTCTGATATTTCCCCTTTTTGTCAGCATATGAAGTTTCGCAGAGTTCGTCACTCTCCAGGAAAAGTACCTGAGCTATGCCTTCTCCCGCATAGATCTTGGCGGGAATCGGTGATGTATTTGAAATTTCCATTGTAACGTAACCTTCCCACTCTGGTTCAAAGGGGGTTACGTTCGTAATAATTCCGCATCTTGCATATGTAGATTTACCGAGGCAAACGGTAATTATGTTTCTTGGGATTCGAAAGTATTCCATGGAGCGCGCCAGAACGAAGGAATTGGCGGGGATTATACACTCTGCGCCTATAAATTCTCTTAGCAGACTAATATCAAAATTTTTTGGATCGACGGTTCCGTCTCCTACGGGGCGAAATATTTTAAACTCATTGTGCAATCTCATATCGTAACCGTATGATGAAAGGCCGTAGGAAATTACGCCTTCACGTTTCATATTCTCCGCAAAAGGTTCAATCATCCCGGCTTCCTTGGACATTTTCCTGATCCATTTATCAGATTTAACAGGCATATTAATCCTCCCTTATCTTGGGGTTTTGTCACCGGACAATATACAGATTTGGTTTTAAAAATGGAAGTCATATGCTATATCATTATGAAAATATTAATAAAGGCGGGATTTGAAATGAGAAATATCTTTATATGTGCATTAATACTATGTATTTCGCTTATTTCCGGATGTCATAAAAAGACTGAAGTCATCTTGATCAATCAAATCGGGGACGCCAGGGATTACGAAGAAACTCTTCAAGAGTGGACGGAAAAGGACAAGTATTACTACTTTACAAATGTGGAATTCTTTGTTTCAACGACATTTAAAAGTTGGCCCCTTAGACTTGCCTATCTTAAAGAATATGCGAAAAAGTTTAAGATTTCCTCAGAAGAGCAGCTTGAAATGTATAAAAAGGAACTCTCCGATTATAAAAATTATAACGAGTTTTTTATAACGGTTTTCTCATCAAGAAAAGACGTTAACAAACTTGAAGATGAGAAAATGTGGAGACTTTATTTAAAGGATGCAAATATGAGCTCAGGTCGTCTTACTCCCGAGAGTATAAAAAAACTTAAAGTTGATGACAACCTTAAATACTTTTACCCGCATGTCGATCCGTGGACGTCAAATTATAATGTGAAATTCTCAAGAGTATTAAACGATGCTTCAGGCTTAAATATGCGAATAGATGATTTTAAAACCTTAAGTCTGATGCTTGCCACAATGAGAGGTGAAAAAACTTTTACTTTCGGTGTAACCCGGGAAAAAATTAAGGAAATTGAAGAGGTCTCAAAGGAAACGCTAAACGTCGAACAAAAAGAAAAGGAAGAAGAGAAATCGGAGTAATTATGTCGGATTGGATATATATAAAGGATATAAGCAAATATAAAGATAAAGAAGTGACCCTAAAGGGCTGGCTGTATAACAAAAGATCTTCGGGAAAGATTCATTTTTTGCAGCTGCGCGACGGGACGGGAATAATTCAGTGTGTGATGTCAAAAAATGATGCAGGCGAAGAAAAGTTCAAACTTGCAGATTCACTTTCTCAGGAGAGTTCAATCGAAATAAAGGGAAAAGCTGTTGAAGATAAAAGATCACCTATAGGTTTTGAAATACATGCAACAGATATTAAAAAAATAGGTGATTCGATTGATTATCCGATCTCGCCTAAAGAACACGGAACGGCCTTTTTAATGGATAACAGGCATTTATGGCTGCGATCAAAAAGACAGGTAGCTATAATGAAGGTAAGAAATACGTTAATAAAGTCCATCAGAGATTATTTTTACGAACAGGGATACGTGCTTATTGATGCTCCTATTTTTACTCCAAACGCCTGTGAAGGAACGACAACACTTTTTGAAACCGAGTATTTCGGTAAAAAGGCTTACTTAACTCAATCAGGTCAACTGTACATGGAAGCCGCTGCCATGGCTTTGGGAAAGGTTTACTGTTTCGGTCCGACTTTCAGAGCTGAAAAATCCAAAACCAGAAGACACTTAACCGAGTTCTGGATGATGGAACCTGAAATAGCCTATGCAGATCTTGACGACGTCATAAACGTTATTGAAGACATGACAGTAAGAATTGTAGGCGATGTTTTGAAATACAATGCAGCAGATTTAAAGGTTTTGGAAAGGGACTTGGAGCCTTTAAAAAGAGTACAGAAGCCTTTCCCCAG
>CAYYBZ010000191.1:0-5045 GCA_964470285.1 uncultured Oligoflexia bacterium | reverse complement strand
AATGGTTATGAAGAAAATTCTTGATAAGAAAAAGATAAACTCGATATTGCGTACAGATTTTCAGAACATACATAATCTCGGCGGCCTCTACATACTGCCCGTGCATACACAACTTTTTTCAAAACCCGAAAATTCAAGTGTAATAAGAAACATCATAAGATACGGGAAAAAACATAATGCCTGGTTTTCTACCGGTGAGGAAATCTCTTCCTGGTGGGTAAAACGGAACAATCTTTCCCATAAAGTATCCTATGTTGACGACACAAGCTTTAAAGCAACGATTGCATCAAGAAACAGATCAGATGTTGAAAAAGTCGGACTAACATACCATCTTGCCAAAAATTATTCTGACATCGTTGTAACCAATACATCCGAATCGCTGGACATGAAATTCGACTACAACAAAGAGGATAAAACCATTAAAATTCATTTGCCGGTGATAAAAGCCGGCGGAAGAATCGATATTAAGGTTGAACACAAATAGTTTTAGATAAGTTCAACGCGGTTTATTCTCACGTCTGAATCAGCTGAAACGTAAATTTCCTTTATACCGTATTTTATTTTCAGTGCTTTTATGTTTGATTTGCCGTGTCCAAGGGTTTTTGAGACATCGCGCGGATTAACCTTAAACCCAATTTTAGTAATGCCCTGAAGGTTCTTTTTAATGATAATGTCCTCCAGTTTAATTAAGAATACCCTGGAATAAACCATTTCTCCGAAAGAACTGTGCCAGGGACCCGCGACAACCGCATCACCCGAATCTAAAATCTCATTTGATTGAAGTCCCATTCTTAGAACATCTATCCCTGCTTCCATTGCCGAAATATAGCCGGAAGCACATATCATACACGCCTCCTCCAGAGATAAAGGTGTATATTCTCCGCTACGATACATTTCTTCGAGACGGGTATCCTTTAAAACAACGGTAGGATGAAATCTAAGGAAATCCGGTTTTAAGCCTATTAGAGAACTTAAAGATTTCAAAAAGTCCTCCCCGGATTCTCCGGGAAGTCCTACCATAAGATGTGCACAGATTAGAATGCTATTCTTTCTGAGATTTTTAATTGTATTTACTATATCTTCGCAGTCATGATCCCTGCCGATTTTTTTTAATGTTGCTGCATTCATTGACTGAACTCCAAGCTCTACTGCCTTGATTTTTAAATCTACAAATGAGGCAAGTATGTCTTCTGTTAAAAAACCGGGCCGGATAGAAACCCTTATAGAATCAACTTTACCGTTATTAAGAAATGGACGTGTCAGATTCAGATAACAGTTCCTAATTTCTTCGGAAAGACTGTTAAAACTTCCACCGTAAAAGGCTATTTCACAGTGACTGCCTCTGCTCTTTCTGGTTTCTAAAAAAGCATTAACCCTTTTATTAAAATATTCCCGGTTAATTTCACCCGACTCTCCGTAAGAGGCAAGTTCTGAATTACAGTAAATACATTTATGAGGGCATCCCTCGTAAGGAATATAAAAAGGGATCAGATAGGGGTTATAATTCTTCAATAGAGTTGCCCATCTTTTTTATTGCAACTTTGGCGCATTTTTGTTCGGAATCCTTCTTGGATTTTCCCTTACCTTTACCGAAGGATTTATCGTCTATAAAAATCTCCGATTCAAAGATTCTGTCATGTTCAGGCCCTTTTAGTTTTACAACTTTGTAACTGGGCGTCTTTTTAAACAACTTCTGGGCCATTTCCTGTACTAAAGTCTTGTAATCGGAATTACTCTGGGGTTTTGCGCTGTACTGTATGCTTGATTTGAAATGTTTAACAATAAATTTCTGTGCGACTTTCAAACCCGAATCCAGATAAATTGCACCTATCAACGCTTCCATGGCATCGGCAAGAATGGAATCTTTGTCCCTTCCGCCGGTCAGCTCTTCCCCTTTTCCCAACCGTAAGAATTTTCCCAAGTCTATCTTTCTTGAAAGTTTTGCAAGTGTTCTTTCGTTTACTATACTTGATCTTTTTTTTGAATACTCGCCTTCATCCATTTCCGGATAGCATTCCATCAAATGTTGGCTAATTATCAGGCTTAAAACCGAATCTCCCAAGAATTCAAGTCTTTCATTGTCCTTTTCACCGGCTTCCCTGTTCTCATTAGCATAAGACTTATGTGTAAGAGATGTTCTTAAAAGATCCGATTTCTTAAACTTAAGCTTAAGCTTTTCTTCGCATTCCTTTAAGAATTTATCTTTCTTTTTCTTCTTTGCCAAAAAGAATCTCCCCTGCTATTCCTTCTATTCTCACATTTATCTCACTATTACGCTTAAGACAACTGTCTTCCTGAGCTATAATTACAGGCGCATAGTTTCGCGTTAAGCCTTTAGCAAAAGTTCCCTGTTCACTATCTTCCTCAATAAGAACGGACTGAACATTACCTATCATAGATTTCCTGAACTGCATTTTCTTCTGGCTGCCCAGTTCCCTAAGAACCGCACATCTCCGTTTGATTATTTTCGAATTCACTCTCGAAGTCAATTTTTCAGCCTGTGTCCCCTCTCTCAAAGAAAAGGGGAAAACATGCATATATGATAAAGGAATACCCGTTAACATATTATATGTATTTTGAAATTCTCTTTCACCTTCTCCCGGAAATCCCGCTATCACATCCAGGCCTATGGCACAGCCGGGGATTTTTTCTGATATCTTCTGTATTCTACCCTTGAAAAATTCAGGGCTGTACTTTCTGTTCATCAATTTTAATATCTTTTCATCTGCGCTTTGTAGCGGTAAATGAATATGATTTAATATTTTTGTTGACCCGGAAACAAAGTCAATCAGTTCATCCGTAAATTCATCCGGTTCAATGGAGGAAAGCCTTATGCGTCTGATAGGAGAGTAATGCTCGATATTCTGCAAAAGACTTAGTAAATCCAAATCCCCGCCTAAATCCTTACCGTACATTCCAAGATGTACACCTGAAAGCACAACTTCTTTAAATCCCGATTCTTGGAATATGTTTATCTGTTCCAGGACATCAGAAACCGGCATAGATTGAGGTTTCCCTCTTGCAAAGGGAACGATACAATAAGTGCAAAAAGAATTACAACCGTCCTGAATCTTTAAAAAGGCTCTTGTATGCGATGGAAAGTTTGTAAGAAACTTATTACTTTTAGTTTTTCCTTTATAAACTTTGAGGGTTTTCCTTATTGAATCATAGATTTCAGCCGGTTCTTTTGAGACAATCAAGCTATCAACAGCGTCTAGCTCTTCTATCTCTTGTTTATTAACTCTTGCATAACAACCAAACACAAACAATTTCGAATCGGGATATTTTCTTTTTAGCTTTCTTATCTCCTGCCTTGCCTGAGCTCCAGCCGATTTTGTCACTGCACATGTATTCACTATGAGAATATCTGGTTTTTCGCTTTTTGAAGCTGCCATGAAATGAGAATCTTCGCAAAGTATATTCTCTAGCATGGCAGAATCGTATTGATTTACTTTGCATCCCAGAGTATGAATTTTAAGCTTAAACATGGTCGCCTTTATATATTGCCGGTTCCACATCGTCAACATGTTAAGATTTACACAATAAATTTAATAAGATAAAATGTTTCATTATGAAAATACTAATATATAACCTGTTAATTTCATTGTTTTTTATTTCTATTTCACAGGCCGCACAAGGCCCCTCTTTCGAAATAAACGATACTGATTGTGATGTAGCTTCCAGGGCGCTTTCTAAACTTTTAATCGACGTTAAGGAAAATAAATTAAGCCCCGCCTTAAAAGCCGTTTATCCGGGACTGCTTCAAAAAAACATTGAATCATATGAAGGTGATCCGGAAAATTGTTTAACTACGACTGAGGATTTTATTAAAGTTTTAAGCATTGATGCCTTGGCTGAATTTAAACAGAAAAAATATAAGAGTATTTTCCTTAAAGGATTAAGACATGAATCAAACCAACCCGGAGATATAAGGCAGCATTCGGCCGTCGCTTTGGCAAAAATTAAGGCTTATGATTCTTATGATGATATTTTACAGGCTGTAAAGGATAGAACTACTTTCAAGCTTGGCTACAGGGAAAGTCATCCTGAAATCCGTACTCCGACAATTTCCGACATTCTGAACCTTGAAAAAAGAAATTTGAAAAACGACGTTTTTTCTTACCCCATACTTGGGGCTTTAATAGATCTTGCTGAATCCGATGATTTCGACATAACTGAAAAAGCGATATTAAGAGAATTGAAATTAAAAAAATCCGGCAGATCAAACTGGACCGATATTGTACGGGCCGATATGCTAAGAGTTGCAGCAAAAACCGGCGGCAAGAACGCAGTTAAACTTATTCAAAAAAATTCTGATCTCGATGCTATTTACAGGCTCAGAGCTTATGCATACATTGAAAATAACGGCATAATCGAGCCCGTTTCATCAATAATTATTGATGAAGCTAGAAAGGATTTGGCGGATATTCCCTTAAATGTAAAACTGGCATTCAATCTACTTTTGAAAAGAAAAACAAAGCCTTCCATGTTAAAAATCATTCAATTGAGCAGGCATGAGAATTCTACAGTAAGCTTTATGGCCCATGTGTATTTGGCCAATACCCAATCAAAAGAATCTATGGAATTTATCAAAACCAGGATTCCCGGCGTTTCAGATAGATTAAAAGCTGAAGGATTCAAGGTACTTGCATTCAATGAGCAGAGAAACTCAGTCCCTATTATAAAAAGATTGTCTCAAAACGCCCCTTTAAAATTAAAGGTTTACGGTATTTGGGCACTTGCTGAACTCGGCGTTATAGACCCAAGGATGAAAGCGGTTGATCTTATTAATAAAATCACGGAGCAGGATGAAAATAACGCTGGAATTAACCTAAGGGCCTCCTTAAATGAAACAATAGAAAAAATACGCAAAACAAGACCCGCATATTAAACATACTTTTTATTTGACTTTCATGCGATAAGTTCTTAATTAATATACATATATAATAATCTTATATATAAAAAAGTAATATTAATAAGTTTAGTAATGTCTTTTCCAAATGGTTTGTACTGGAGAGTTTGTACAGAGGATGGAAGTGAGATCT
>CAYYBZ010000190.1:0-5056 GCA_964470285.1 uncultured Oligoflexia bacterium | reverse complement strand
GATTGTTGATATCTCAACACAGTTCAGAAAGGTTTACGGGTCCAGAAACCGCTATAGAATTGCTGGCTTTAGGGATAACGATAATTACGGTGCCGATTTGGGTTATACCAGGCTTTTCGGAAGACTTATAGATTCGTTAAGAATGTCGCACGGACTGGCGGTGACGTATAGAATAAATGGGGTTTCAAGCGACTATATAATCCGTGTATACACTCAAGACGACCCCCTTGAAGAATTCGAAGACATTACTATCAATCCCAAAGGAATGAACACATCTGTTCTTTTACAGTATTTCTTCGGTAATCAAATAAGTTTTATGAACCCTAAAAGCGGAATGACCGCTGTCATATTCGGTGAACTTGCAAGCGGTTATCTGGGAGGAGATTTCGGATATTACAGGGCCGGTATGTCTGTTTCAGGCGTTTATTCTTTTACTCAAAACCATGTTTTGGCTCTCAGGGGTCTTTTCGGTATATCGGGAAAAGACGGGATACCCGCTCAAAATCAATATCGCCTTGGCGGAATTTCATTAATGAAAGGATTTTCTTTCTCGGATATTGACAGAATCGGAAGAAATCGCCTTCTCCTAAGCGCCGAATACAGGCATTATCTTTTGAAGGATATTGATATAAATATTTTATGGTCTCTTATAAGAGTGCGAAATATTCTGGGTGTATTTTTTGCAAATACCGGAAGAGTTTCCGGAAGTGTAGCGGAACTTGCAAGATCAAGGGCGGGTCTTGTTAAGTTCAATGAAAGCCCACACCATGTCTTTAACTTAAGAAGATATGATGCAGATTTTGGTTACGGAATCAGGGTACTTTATGATATTTTCGGTGTAAGGGAGTCGATCTTCGGAATTGATGTTGCAAAGAGTGCAACGGATTTCAGGGATAACGGAATCAGGTATTACATATCATTTCAGCAGACTTTTTAAAACGCTTAAAGTATGAAAACTTTTAAAATTATTTTTATATTTTTTCTTGTTGTTTTTTTTATCCGTCAGCTTGGTGCATGGGAGGATAAAAGGCTTGAGATGTGGGCGGGAAACTTAAAAAACGAGAACAGCCTTATAAGAAAAAGTGCTGCAAAAAATCTGGGAAGTCTTGGACAAAAAGAAGCGGTTCCATATCTTGTTGAAGCTCTAAATGATGAAGAGGCTGAAGTAAGGGCAACGGTATGCGAAGCCCTGGGACAGATCGGTGACGAACCTATAAAAAAGAAACTTAAGAATGTCTTATACAATGACTCGAGCCCGATGGTTAAGGATGCCGCAAAGAAGGCTATCGATGAAATAAATGCATATCTTGAAAAGCTTAAAGAGAAAAAAATCAAAGAAATGAAGCAAAAGCTAAAGGACGGAACCCTTGATGAGAATGGGGTGATCGAGTGATACACAACATCAACAAATATATCGGTAAACAGGTTGTTGTAACGGCCGGAACCATGACCTACAAGGGTATTCTTAAATCGATCGAGGAGGACAGCGTTCAGCTTAAAGGTCTGACAGGCTGGATAGAAGTTCCTACAGGCAAGATAAGTTCAATAAAGGCAGCGGATGAGAAAGAGGGGCTGGCCAGTAAGAAATTCATAGATCAGAGCTTCTACAATGCTTCGGGAAATAGCTCAAACAATAAAAAGTAATAATTCTAAAAGTCTGCTCAGAGTTCCCCGCCTTTTAAGCAGGGGATTCCATTACTTATTAAAGTCAGGATTTTAATAATGAAAGGTATTACTTTTTGGCCTTTGTGAAGCGTTCTTCCGCGATTTTGTCAGCGATTATATGAGTCGGAACATTTTCTTTTTTGCTTCTTTCCAGAATGTTTTTAACCGTATCGTGAATACCGTTTACTTTCGCCGTAACTTTATCGATGTTGTATCCGTACCATTCTTCACCGACGCTTATAAGTCCTCCCGCGTTTATTGCATAATCGGGAGCGTAAACAATGCTCTTTTCAAAAAGTATATTTGAGTGTTCCGGCTTTTTAAGCTGATTATTGGCCGCTCCCGCAATAATGTTGCATTTAAACTTCGGTATAGTGTCATCATTGACCGCCCAGGCCAGGGCACACGGTGAAAATATATCGCAGTCTACCGAGTAAATTTTTTCAGGTTTTACTGCTTCAACCTTGAACTCTTTTATGCATTTTTCAACTTTTGCATTATCTACATCACAAACGGTAACTTTTGCACCCTCTTTTACAAGATGTTCCGTAAGATAATAACCCACGTGGCCCACACCCTGAACCGTGACATGTTTACCCCTGAGACTTTCATCTCCGTATAGAAAGCCGCAGCAGGCTTTCATGCCCTGAAGGGTTCCCAAAGCGGTCCAGGGAGAAGGATCTCCTGATCCGCCGTTCTTGGGTGAGATGCCCGTAACAAATTTTGAAACCTTTTTGATGACATCCATATCTTCCTGACATGTCCCGGAATCTTCGGCTGTTATATATTTGCCGTTAAGTTCGTTTAAATATCTTGCAAAGGCTAAAAAGAGTTTTTCAGATTTTTCTTTTGTAGGATCACCTATGATGATTGATTTTCCTCCTCCTAGATTCATATTGCTTATGGAGGCCTTATAAGTCATTCCCCTTGAAAGGTTCATAACGTCTATAACGGCGTCATCTTCAGTTTTATAAGGATAGAATCTAAGTCCTCCCAGGGCAGGTCCTAAATTGACATTATGTATTGATATTATTGCTTTTAGCCCGGAATCAGAGTCGTTGCAGAAATATATTGAATCGAACTTCTCAGCTACCATTTTTTTAATAATCATTTTTTAGACACTCCTTTTTAAGGAATTTGACATGGGGTCTATTATTATATAATCAGAGGTGAGTCAAGAAAATACCAGTGACAATAAATCAGTCTAAGTTAGAATGTAAAATATGAATAAATACACAAGAAGAAAATTTTTACGGGATTCCTCTATTGCAACACTTGCTCTGTCTGCCGGACCTCTAATAAAGGCGTCGGACTTATTTTCTGCCGAAAAGGGAATTGATCTTGCTGTATGCGGGGGTGAATCCCCTTTTGATATTACAGTTAAAGCAGTAGAGTTTCTAGGCGGAATGAAAAAGTTTGTAGCGAAGAACGATGTCGTTCTTATAAAACCAAACATGGGATGGGACAGAACCCCGCAGCAAGCCGCAAACACAAATCCATATGTGATGGCGGCGCTCGTCAAGATGGCTTTTGATGCCGGCGCTAAAAGGGTCAAAGTAATGGACAATACCTGCAATGATGCAAGAAGGTGTTACGTAAATTCCGGTGTTCAGAAAGAAACGAAAAAATACGGTGCGACGGTTTTACACGTCGAGGATTTCAGAATTAAAAAAATGAAAATCGGTGGAGATGTTATAAAGGATTGGGAAGTTTACAAAGATTTTGTAGAATGCGACTGCCTGATAAACGTTCCAATCTTAAAGCATCATTCGCTATCAAAATTGACACTCGGAATGAAAAACTGGCTCGGGGCAATCGGCGGGAGAAGATGGGTGCTTCATCAAAATATTAATACTACGATGGTGGATCTCGCGGCATTTTTCAAGCCTAAACTTACCGTTCTCGATTCTTATAGGATACTTCTTAGAAACGGCCCTCAGGGGGGTTCATTGGGAGATGTTAAAACTGTCAAAAAAGTCACTGCCGGCGTAGATCCGATAGCGGTTGATTCAATGGGAGTAAAAATCTTTTCAGGTAAAAGACAGGATTTTGAATTCCTTTCAATAGGGAAAAAACGCGGCCTTGGCGAATACGATCTATCGAAGCTTAATGTTAAAGAAGTTAAGTTGGGTAAAGCTTAAGAAAGACATATTGCGGGGAAAGTTTAAATCAAAGCACTGTTTTTTAAATGTTTACTAACGTTTATCGATGCTGCAATCTTAGTAAAAGTAAAAAGCCAGAACATTGCTGAGCTTTAAAATTGAGAAAATAAATAGCAGCATTGTCAAAAGAGCCAATAAATCTATTTTCTGCTTCATTCGATACCTCAATTCAGATTCATAACGCGATGTATTATCACTGTAGACGCGCAATGTCAACGGCTAAACATAAAGTGAAACCTAAAAATCCCCTCAGGAAGCATAACCCATTGTAACAAAATATTTTTTGAGTGCAAAATATTCCGACAGTTTTTACTTTATGGTAAAAGGCCGGTTGAAAAAAATTAGCAGGTTTAATCCGGTCCCGTCAGTGTATTCGGTGTATGGTGTAATGGCGAAGGATATTTTGGGTGAATTATCTTCTTTGTAGGGATACTCCCGGTAATTTAAAATGGAATCGATGATTCCGAAAAGCGCGGTAAAGCTAAAAATAGCCAGGCTCGAATAAAAGCCCGCTTTTAATCCCCGTCCAGTTGAATGATTTTCAAATGTCCCGTCCGAGCTTTGAAGTACTTTGTAGGCAACGGCTGTTGAGATAAGTGAAGCAAAAGATACGGTTTCGGATATCATTAATACATAACCTTTGGAGATTTCATTATTGTTGAATTGGCCGTATCCGAACGGAATGAAATTATTGTAGTAAGGATTTCTGTAGTCTGGGTCTATGCCCTTTAATTCTTTATAATCAGTTTCAATTTTCAGAGTTTTAAGCGAATTTTCATTGTCAGGGTCACCGGTCTTTCGCACTTTCGGTTTCTTGACTGCAACTTTGTTTTCTTTTATTACGTTGAAAAATTCCACTGCTTTTGGAGAATAGTAGTCGGATGGAAGTTCATGCTCCGGGTCAAAGTTGAGCAATGTTTTAAAATGTCTTCTTGCCGATGATTCGTCGTTTTCATTAAGATAACAGGCAGCTAATATTGAGTGCGTTTCAATTATTCTATCGATAGATGTAAGCTTAAGTTCATCTAAAAGTTTTTTTAACCTTAAAATTGCATTGCCGTACTCGCCTTTTTCATATGCTTCGATAGCGGATTGATACTCTTCTTCAACGGTCGCTGCATTAACGGGGTAATGTGGTTTCAGGAAAAGAAAGAAAATAAAACTGAATATGATGATCGAAATTCTGTTATGCATATCTAAAACCTTTGATTGATTCAAACAGCAAGCAT
>CAYYBZ010000189.1:0-5086 GCA_964470285.1 uncultured Oligoflexia bacterium | reverse complement strand
TTTAAGTCCTGCCTGAGCGGGTACGTTATCAAATTTACCCAGGTAACCGAGTTTGAGTGAAAAATATTTGGAGAGAATCACGTTTAATGACGGTTCAAAGTTAAACTGAAAATTATCTTTATCCGTCATATCCGGAAGCATCTCTGTCCACGCTTTTAAAAACAGAATTGCTGTGATTGATTTTGCAGCCTCGAAATAAACTCTTATATAATGAATGTTTAATGTGTCGGGTGTAACTCCTGCAACTCGGTCCTCGTAAGAATATCTGTAACCTGTTTCATTGAAGAGATAGTTCTTTTTCTTATCTCCTTTTACAATGTAGAATTTTCCGCCTGCATCAACATTGGCCCTGTAATCATAACCGGCAAATTTATCTCCTTCCCAGCTGTGACCGATAAAAACCGAAATAATCTCAGTAAGAATTCTTTCATATCTTAGACCGGCCATCCAGTTTCTTGCCGTATCTGTACCGCCGCTTCTTGTCCACAGAAAAAGACCGTTAAGTTTAATGATGTTTTTACCGAACGTGTAAGATGTGAGCTGTTTAAAGCTTATCGTTTTTGAATCTGAATTTCCGCCGGTAAGTGCTATACCAAGTTCGCTTTCATGCCCCCAGGGACTGCTTGCTTCATCATCCTGCGCAAAAACGGGCAGTGCAGCAATTGTAAATAAAATAATAAAAACAAGTAAGCGTTTCATTGAGTAATCTCCTTTTTTCCTAATGAATCTGATTTTCCTGCAGTGGTTGTCGGATAAAAATGAACATCGGTCTGCGGGTAGGGTATTGTAATTCCTTCCTTATCGAATGCAATCTTAATCTTTTCATGAATATCAAAGTAGGCGTCCCAGTACTCGGCAGTTTTAACCCAGGGCCTTACAGCAAGGTTAACGGATGAATCACCAAGCTCAAGCACTCCTATTGTCCAGGCGGGATCCTTAAGACATTTTGAATTTTCAGAAAGAATCTTTCCTATAATATCTTTGGCTTTTTTAATATCATCGCCTTACTCCTTTTTAAATTTTAATAAGAAATCAAAACTTGTGTTCATACAAGAAAAATAATTTTAAGAATAGATAAGAAATCTTGTAACAATCTGAGAATATTGCTGAAATAAGTAAAATATACATTTAAGTGTGATTTCGAATTAGTAACAATTCGCATTTTAACTAGTGCAAGAATTGAGCATAATTACGCAATTTTTACCAGGAAGGTATTCTTTTAATCAATAAAAAGGCAATAATATCAGCGTGATCTGCAAAGGCATAGTTTTTGCTAGATATAACATATAGAGGTGAATTTAACTGATAAAGGAGTGAATCATGAAAATTAGACGCCTTGGAATTATATTTATTATTCTTTTTTGTTCCTTCTCGCTGACATTTCTTACTCAATGCGGAAGATCAAGCGATGAATTCTCATTCGGTACCGGACCGGATGATGACTTTGATAAGGACGGAATTCCAAATAAGGACGATGAAGATGATGATAATGACGGATGTCCTGATAAAAGAGATCCTGATCCATTTAATGCCAATAAAGGCTGCGATACTGATGACGACGATGACGATGACGACGACGATTACTTTGATCCGAAATGTCTTGAGGAGGGAGAATTTATTCCGATAGGTCATGATTCAGATTTTGATTTAAGTGATTGCATCAGGACAATAACCGATACTGAAATGGTCAAAATTGACGTTGAAGTCTGTCTCGATCATAAAGAATACATGGTTATAGTAGGAGATCAATTAAGGATAGAGTCATACGCAACCCATATCGGCGATGTTTCAGGCGGCGGACATGTCGGAGGATGGCCCGGAGAGCATATCAACTGTGACGAGGGTTTCAGGCACAGAGCTCTTGTCAAGGTTACTCCGGAAGGCGAAAAAACCAGAAATATCATCTGGCATTATCCGGCGTTTATACCCTTAAAATTGAATATTGAAGGAATTGATGCAACAAAACCTTCGTTCATTACCGGAGTTAGGCAGCAGCAGGAACATTCAGCCGATGTAAATTACACAAGCATGAAAAACGGTTTTGATACCAGATTTCATCTGTTCACATTCTATGACAGAGTAGGGAATTCACATTTCTACCATATAGACTTTGATTACAGATATACAATGACGGTTGAAGGGTATTACGAGTAGTTTTAATAAAATATTTGATGGGATAGAAATAGAAGAAATCAAACAATAAAAGGAAGAAACACCAAAAGCGTTGAAACTAAAGTTAAAAGTATGAACCATTTAAATGTGATTTCAGGCACTTAAGCTTACCCCAATTAATTGCCTAAATAAAAAAGTTCTAAATTTTTATATAACGCACAGCAATAATTGTCAAGGTTGATTTTAGATAGGAATATCGGGACTTTATAGAACTAATTTCAGGGTAATTCATTTATATCCGGATTAGCATTAAGTGAAATTTTATCTTTCGAATCTTCAAGTTCGATTTTTGATAAATCGATTGTTATGGTCTTTCTTATCTTTCTCTGAGACAGTCTGATATCCTGCTTGTTTACAGATCCGATACCGGAATTTAGCATTTTTACATAACCGGGAAGATCAAAAGGTTCGTTGAATTTTTCTTCGGCGCTTACTTCAGTAAGAATATATGTCCCTTCTTCATTGAAATTCGGAAGATCTATTGTGAGTTCATAAATTTTTTCACCGTTTGAATTTTTACCGGTCGCGCTGCCGTGAACAGATTTGTAATATGTTCTACCCCTGGGAGATCTTAAACCTATTTTTATTTTCCCTTTTTTTTCCACACCGCTTAACGGAACTTTAACAATCACGCTCTTTGACCCTCCGTTTGAGTTTGTGTTTGCACGATGATCGATTAAGCTTAAATTAATATCATTAACATTGATTGAAGGTTGTGTGGAATCGGCAAATCTTGAGTTCCGGTTTACAATAACAGATAAGTTTTCAAGGCTATCGGGTGCGGCAAAAGAAAGTCTTTCTTCAATGAATAGATCGGTTCTTGCATAGGTTAAATCTATGCTTGAAAGATAAATCATTTCTGTTGACGGAATATTTGAGGGAAATGCAATGTTAAATCTTACATTTTTATCATGATCTTTAGAAATACGTTCGTACTTTGATATGTTGTGTGTACCTGCGTCCGCATGTTTATGTTTTTTTGTATCTGAGTATTCCCATGATACACTTAGCTGTGCCAGATCTTTATCTTCAGGAAGGGGCAGTGTTATTTGATAAGCCTCTTTCCCGTTTGGCAGTGAGAACTTTTGAATATCGATTTTAGAAAACGTAGCCGGATCGGAAAATTCATGCAAATCCCTTCTTGAATTCATTGTCTCTTTTTTGAAAGTGCCCGGAAGTTTTAAACCCGGTATCTTTGATAAATCAATATGTGAGTAATTGCCTGTTTTGTCTTCAACCCATATATGTTTGAATTTATGCGTGCTGTCTGGAAAGAAATTTGATTTATGTACCTTTTTGGTAAATCTATAATGCCCAGTTAGGCTGTCTATCAAATTTTCCGAAGGAACCGTTGTTGAGTAGTATCCGTCAAGCCAGCTTTGCGCGGTTTCCAGCTCTAAAGAAATATTTTTTATGCCTGAAAGGTCATCATGGAGATTTTTTACGTCTACAGTTATTTCAAAATATAAAGAGTCTGTATTTTTAAAGGTTGCTGAAACGGATTTTTCAAGCTGTCCTTTAATAAAGGGACCTTTGACATCCTCAAGATTTGACGGTATGAATAGTTTTAGATTTTCAGCCGAATCTGTGAAGTATTCGGTGTTTATAAATATGTTATCTCTTAACCATGCAAAGCGTCTGCAATTTTGAGACTCAAGCTTCTCTCTGTTGTTTATATATGCGGCGAAATGCTCGGGAAAATCTTCCCCCGGGTAATTATCTTCACCTGTATAGGTTGAGTATGATGATATAAATTTAACCCAGCCTTTCCGCAAATAGCGGCCGAGCTGGTAATTATATTTCCATCCCATATCAAGATATTCATCTTTTAAAACACCGGAAATAGTTTCCCAGACAGCATGCCCGACTTCGTGAAGAAAAGTGTTTTCCGCTTCAAAGACCGTATGTTCGAAAGTGTCATCTGTAATTACAATGGTGTGGGATGATTTTATGTATTGAGCGCTTGTTATTCTTTGATTTTTTTCATCTCTTAAAATATGGCCGGACTTAACCCTTACGATACGCTTAAGCTTAATTCCGTTATCACCGAAAAAATGTTCCGGTAAGTCTTCGAGATTTTTTAATAGAAGATTAAGCTCAAATGCGCTGAAATCCGTTAAATCATCTATTTGAGGATCGGCTGTGTCCGGAGTAACTGCGATAGAATAACGTTCCCAGATAAGGTTCTTAAGGCCATCATAATCCAGCATTATTTCGCAGAGCTGCTCAAAAAGGTGATTGTTGTATTCAAAAGTAAGATTCAATTTATCGGTAGCGGGTATAGCATCAATGGAATTTATCAGTTTATCCAGATTAACGTTTGCCGCCATGTTCGGGGCATTTGAGCTGAAATAAAGTTTGATATGGTTTTGACCTTCAACCGCCCTTACAAGCTGCGCGCCCTCATTTTCTTCATCAGAATACAAATAAATTTTCTTTTTTGGCTCTATAATCGAGAACGAGTAATAAAGGTAAGCCGTAAATGATTTTGTAAAAATGGTACCGTCACCGACTATGCTTACCTGATGTAACTCTTCGAGTTTTTCTACAATTTTTGCCCTTTCCTGAATTATCGACGCATCAACTTCTATCGGAGGATTAAATATATTCTTAATCCTCAGAGTTACGTTTACAGCTTCCAGGGTCAGCCACATCTTTATTTTGTCAAAAGTGCTGAATTCAGCATGTGCATTCGGCAGGTAAACTGAAAAATTAAAGCAGAAGGATATTAAAAATATAAAAATTACCTTAAATACTCTGTATCTTATTGTTTTCATTTCTTAATATACTAAACCTCGACTCTCGTATACGAGTCTATCATCCCCTATAGCCTTTAACACCTAAGTGAAAGATTCTAACGCATCATTAAGATCACCGTTTCTATGCTGCATTAGTCCTTAAAAATAATTCAAAA
>CAYYBZ010000188.1:0-5108 GCA_964470285.1 uncultured Oligoflexia bacterium | reverse complement strand
GCCTCGATTATCTGAGCCGTTGCTCTTGAGGGAGCATAGTATGCGCTTCCGGTTTTAAGATGTTTTACAATTTCACCTCCGCCCTTCTTTGTTCTTTCAACGATTGCATCAATCTTTTCTTTGGGAAGCATTTCAGTCAGAGGAATTCCGGAAACCGTGCAGTATCTTGGGAGCGGCACCATGGTATCACCGTGGCCGCCCATAAGCATTACCTGAATATCTTCGACAGAAACGCCCAGTTCCATACCCAGGAAAGTTCTGCACCTGGCTGTATCGAGAATTCCGGCCATTCCGAAAACTCTTTCTCTTGGAAACCCGGATACATCCTTGGCAACGTAAGTCATCACATCCAGCGGATTTGCAACCATTACGATTATGCAATTGGGAGAATTTTCAACCACCTTTTCGGTAACTTCCTTGATAATTTTTGAGTTTGTCTCTAAAAGATCATCCCTGCTCATTCCTGGTTTTCTCGGTACTCCGGATGTTATTGCGACAATGTCGGAATTTTTTGTATCTTTGTAATCGTTTGTTCCTATAATTTTTGAATCAAAACCGTCAATAGGGCCTGCCTGATAGAGATCCAGGGACTTACCCTGGGGAATTCCCTCGAGTATATCGAGAACCACTACGTCCCCGAGTTCCATTGAGGCACACCAGTGAGCAGTTGTGGAGCCGACATACCCGGCGCCGATAACTGATATTTTCTTTCTTGGCATAATTTCCTCCCTTACATATTTTTAATTATTTCGGTTCCAAACTCTGAGCACTTACACAGCTTTGCCCCTTCCATCTGTCTTTCAAGATCGTAGGTGACTGTTTTATTTTCAATCGATTTTTCAAGTCCACTGATTATTAAATCATGGGCTTCAATCCACCCTAAGTGTTCAAACATTAAAGCTCCGGAAAGTATTAGTGAACCTGGATTTACTTTATCCTGACCTGCATATTTAGGCGCGGTTCCGTGTGTTGCTTCAAACAGAGCAATCTTATCTCCGATATTTGCTCCCGGTCCCAATCCAAGGCCTCCCACCTGTGCGACTAAAGCATCGGATAGATAGTCACCGTTGAGATTCATTGTAGCCAATACGCTGTATTCATCAGGTCTTAAAAGAGCCTGCTGAAACATGGAATCGGCTATCCTGTCTTTAACCATAATTTTATTTTCGGGAAGTTTTCCGCTGTGGCTTTTCCACACTTCGTCCTCTGAAATGCATTTTCCTGAAAACTCTTCCTTTGCCAGCTCATATCCCCAGTCTTTAAAAGCACCTTCGGTATATTTCATGATATTTCCCTTATGAACGAAGGTTACGCTGTCTCTTTTGTGCGATATAGCATACTTGATAGCCATTTTTACAAGTCTTTTTGTTCCGAAAGCACTTATCGGTTTAATTCCGATTCCTGAATTTTCCCTGATATCGTTTCCGAATTCGTCTTTTATAAATTTAATAAGCTTTTGCGCTTCGGGACTTCCTCCTACCCATTCAATACCGGCATAGACATCTTCGGTATTTTCCCTGAAAATAACCATGTTTACTTTTTCCGGTCTTTTTACAGGAGAGGGAACTCCCTTGAAATATCTGACCGGTCTTACGCATGCGTAAAGATCAAATATTTTTCTTAAAGAGACGTTTAGGCTCCTAAAACCCCCGCCGACAGGAGTTGTTAAAGGACCTTTTATAGCTACAAGATGCTCTTCAATTGCCTTAAGTGTTTCTTTTGGAAGCCATTCGTCATGCAGCTTTTTACCCTGTTCTCCGGCATGGGTTTCAAACCAGACTATCTTCTTTTTCCCGCCGTAAGCCTTTTCCGCCGCCGCATCAAAAACCCTCACAGAAGCCTTCCATAAATCCGGACCTATTCCGTCACCGGCAATAAACGGGATTATGGGATCATCGGGAACCTGCATGTTCCCGTTTTTATCCATAGTGATCTTGGTACCACGATCCGGCTCTTTAAGAACTTTGTACTTGGACATTTTACGACTCCTAACTATTTAAGTTTCAACAATTATTAAAGATTACATGGAGATAAACGGCTACAATTTATATATTAAATAGTTCTTAAGTCAAGATATTTAGGGGATTAAAAATACTTTATAAGTTAACCTGAATTGAGGTCATATCAACTTTGTGGCAGCGCCCGGATTTGTCTCTCCAGCTGACCACTATTTTAATCTTTTTCTCATTGGCATTTACTTCTGTTGTTCCGTCATTACATGTAAGTTCCTCTACGGTAGCCCCGAGGCTGCAGTGATCTGTACTAGATACCGTTGTATCGCTAAACAAGCCGGCTAAATCGTCATCCTCATGGCATACAACCCAGCTTCTGGTAAAGGGATAAGGCGCGCCTGCAGTACCGCCGACAGCTTCAGTCTGTCCCTGTTGATTGAGGCCCTGTTCATAAACAATAATATGACTGTCGCAGCCGTTAACAAGATCGAATGTACCGGACTGCCCTGCGGTGCATGTTGAAGTATTTCCCAGATCAGCCCAGTCAACATCTTTTAAGGCCTCCATTTTATCGGAGGCCAGATTGGTTGCATAAGTAAGACGGGAAGCATCGGAACCGCCTTTTAGAACCATAAGAGTCATTCCGGCCATTCCCAAAAGACCGATTGCCAGAACAACCATTGCTACCATAACTTCAACGATCGTAAAGGCTTTAAAAAATCCGGACTTTTTTTGAATTTTCATTACGGTTCTCTCGTTTCGTTGTAACATATCAATTTTAATATAATCGGAGGCTTATTACAAGGGCTTACCGGAATATAAAATATTAATATTATTCATCTTTTTTAAGTTTTTTGTCCAGTTTATACTCTTTAATTTTATAAAGTAAAGCTCTGTGGCTGATTTCCAGAAGTTTTGCAGCCATTGTCCTGTTACCTTTTGACTTATCGAGCGCCTTTATAATTAAATCTTCTTCTAAAATTCTTGTCATTTTTTTGATCGACAGCTCATCTTTTGAAATCTTAAGCTTTGAGCGGACCCCTGAACCGCGCAGTGAAGTCGGTAAGCTTTCCACTCCGATTTTTGGATTATTTGACAGAACCATTGCCCTTTCAATTGTGTTTTCCAGTTCCCTTACATTACCCTGCCACTCAGAATCCATAAGAATATTTAGCGCATTGGAAGATAAACCCTTTATTTTCATATTCAGTTTTTTGTTATATTTGTCTACGAAATAATTTACGAGCAGAGGGACATCCTCTTTTCTTTCCCGTAAAGGCGGAATGAAAATAGGTAAGACGTTGAGTCTGTAGAAAAGATCCTCTCTGAAATTCCCTGCTTCTACCTGGGATGAAAGATCTTTTACCGTAGCGGCAATGATTCTGACATCAACCTTAATTGCCGAATTATCTCCGACTCTTCTTATTTCCTCTTCCTGAAGGGCTCTTAAAAGTTTTACCTGAAGGAGCAGAGGGAGTTCTCCTATTTCGTCGAGGAAAAGAGTCCCTGAATCGGCCTCCTCGAAAAGGCCCTTTTTAGTCCTGTGTGCCCCGGTAAACGATCCCTTAACATGTCCGAAAAGCTCGCTTTCCAAAAGATTTTCGGGTATCGCTCCGCAATTGACTGTAACAAAGGGTTTGTCGGCCCGCGATGAGTTGTAATGAAGTGCTCTTGCAACAAGCTCCTTGCCTGTACCGCTCTCTCCCATCAAAAGCGTTGTTGTTTTATAATCCGCTACTTTTTTAATAGTATCAAAGATTGCAATCATCTTCGGGCTTTTGGCAATGATGTTCGAAAAGGAGTACTCCTTTTTCATCTCACCCTTTAAAAGAAGATTTTCCTGCTGAAGCATTCTTCTCTCTTCGGCTTTTTTTAAGGTAAGCAAAACTTCATCGGGTTTAAAGGGCTTGGAAATGTAATCGTATGCGCCCAGTTTCATGGCCTCGATGGCGGTATCCACGTTACCGTATGCGGACATAATTATTACTATCTGAGACGAATTAGTCTTATTTATTTTTTTCAGGAATTTTATGCCGTCCATTTGCGGCATTCTTATATCGGAGAGTATAAAATCATAAGATTCCTTACCCATTTTATCTATGGCTGAATTGGCGGAAGCGGCCGTTTCGATATCATACCCCTCTTTTTTCAGGAGTATTGAAAGCATATGTCTTACGCTTTCTTCGTCATCAACTATTAAAACTTTTCTTTTCGACAAGAATATCTCCAAATTTCACAAATTAATGGGGATACGCAACCAGAAGAAAATATTAACAAACCCTGCCAAATTATCAACAAAAACCCCTCGTTCTGGGAAACAGCAAGAGAAAAAGAGTACCTTTTGCGTTTTCGCTTATGACATCAATATAGCCTCCCATATTCTCTACGGTATTTGCCGTCATGTAAAGACCAAGTCCAGTGCCCTTTCCCGGATCTTTAGTGGTATAGAAGGGATCAAAAATCTTCTGAATATCAGAATCGCTAATTCCCGTTCCGTTGTCTTCAACTGTTATTTTTAAAAGCACTTCATCCGTATCGAAAATAAATTTTGGATAACCCAGTCCCGACTGTGCTCTTTTCGCGAAAAGTTTCGATTCCGGAGGATCTTCTTTTCTGCGCTTAATCCTTGAACCTAAATAGTTTTTCTCAGGCGGATCGTCTTTTCGTTTTTTCATTTTAAAAAGTGCCGCCTTTTGAAGTTCTTCAAGATCTTTTACAGTGCTCATTGAACACCTGATAGAAATTTCACCTCCACCCTTTTTCCCGAATTTGCCCTTAACCGCGTCTGAGGCATTATTCAAAATATTCAGCAGAACCTGCCTTAACTGATCCTCATCTATCAAAACGTTTCCGATACCTGAAGCTGTGTCAGAATTCACTTCGATTCCCTTAAAAACATTCTGTCCCTCCAGGCTTTGAACAACACTGTTAATGCATTTCGTAATATCCACATTTTTAGGTTCCAAGGGTGTGGGTCTTGAAAAATCCAAAAGCTGCTTTATTATTCTGGAGATTCTCTGAAGTTCCTTTTCAGATCGATTAAGTAAGTCAGCTTCATCATCGTTTTTAGCCTCTTTTTTAAGAATATCTATGTAGCCCACGATTGCACTTAAAGGATTGCCTATTTCATGGGCTATCCCCGATGAGAGTCTTCCC
>CAYYBZ010000187.1:0-5111 GCA_964470285.1 uncultured Oligoflexia bacterium | reverse complement strand
GTTATCGTGGGGCCGTTCAAGGCTAAGGGAGGAATTATTGCATGAACTCTGGATCCGTCTTTTAGCCTGGCATCCACCATAGGAGTTTTTTCTTCAATTCTTCTTCCGACGGGGGCGACTATTCTTTCTATTGCCTGTCTTAAGTGTCTGTCGGAAGTGAATCTTAATGATGTTCTTGTCAATTTGCCCCGAATTTCGACATATATATGGTCTTTACCGTTAACCATTATTTCCGATACTCCGGGATCGCTTAAAAGATCTTCTAAGGGTCCAAGGCCCAAAGCTTCGTCAAGTACCTCTTTTGCAAATCTCTGGCTTTCGTCTCTGGTTCTTATCTCTTCATCCTGGTCTATTATTCTCGCAATTGCCTGAGCGGTTTTTTCACGAAGTTCACGCATTTTCTGATTGTCTTTCTGTGAAAATTCTTCAGGAGACATATGTTTTAGCTCCATGAGCTCTATCAACTTGTCATGAATTCTTAGCTTTATTGAGGCGGCTCTGTCAAAATCAAGATCTTTTGCGGCCTTTAAAAAGTCTCTTGATTGTAGCTGAGCTCCGGCTATGCCTGACCTTGTTTTAGAGCCCTGAAAAAATCCCTGAAAGGCTCCCGTCGATTCAACTGAAAGTTTAAGACTTGATGAAGGTTTTAGTATGCCGGAGCCGAGAATTGTTCTTGCAAGTCCTTCGGTTTTTTTAGATATTTCGCTTTTTGTATCCAAAGCTACATAAGGGTAGCCCTGATGGATTGATGAAGTAACAAGTTCAGGATCGTAAGGGATTGAAGTTAGAATCTTTCTTTTAAGCTTGGACTCAACTATTCCCTGTGTGATTACCTGCTTTGAGTCGTATTTGTTAAGTACTATCTTTATCATTTCTGTGGGGAAATGCATTGTCTGAAGCTTGCTCAGATTTATTACGCTCTGATTTAAAGAAAAAATCTCAGGCGTTGTCAGAAAAAGAATTAAAGAAGAATTTTCAAAGAAGTTAATATTTATGGGAGTTATTTCACAGCCTAAATCCACAAAGATGAAATTGAAGGTGTGCTTTATGTACTCAATCACGGAAAAGAGGGTTTGCGGGTTTATGCTGTAGTAATGTTTTGGATCCTGAAATCCGGGTAATACATAAAATCCATGCTTGTGTTTCCCTATGTAATTTACAAAATTGCGTGGAGAAACCTTATGCAGGTTGGGCATTACATCGACCATGTTTGTAAGCCTTTTCATATTGAGAAGAATGGGGATGTCCCCGGCCCCGTGAGGGTCAAAGTCGATGATTAATACCCTGCCTCTGGTCTCTCTTGCAAAAATGTCCGCAAGATTAGTGGTAAGGATGGTTTTACCCAGTCCATCCTTGCCGCCGAAAACAGTTATGAAATATGATGAAAATCCTTTTGCCATAAAATCTTATTCAATTTCAGTCATTGGTTTATATGATCCGGACGGGTAAATCTCATAGAGATTAAACTGCTCTTTAAGCTCCATATTTGCGTCCTTGGCATACTTAAGTATTGTCGGCGTAATGAATATGATGAATTGTGATTTTTGTTTTCCATAGTCGGTAGATTTAAAAAGTGTAAAGAGAGATCCTAAGGTGAAGGGATCCTCAGCTTGCTGGGTTCCTGCAGCACCCGCTCCGACATTCGTAGTTTTTTCTGAAGGCGGTCTGTCAATTATGTTTTTGACGCTGTATCTTGAAATTCCGCCTATTACTATACTTTCTCCCGATCTTACAAATTGTTGGGTTTCAAGAGAGTTTCTGTCAATTGCAACTGACCCCTGAACATCGGGTGCCCCTAACGCTGAAACCTCTACTTTGATGCTCATATCAATGTCAGAGCCTCTTGCGTATGGGACTATGTTTAAGGTTATTCCTATGTTTTGAAAATCAAGCTGGGCAGCGCCCTCCTGCGTGACAACAGGAAAACCAACTCTAGTCCCGCTTGTAATTTTTGCCTGTGCTCCGCTTTTAACGGAGATTGAGGGATTTTCAATGACTCTGACAATTCCCAGAGCCCTGTAATAGTTTAGTTTTGGCAGTAAATCCCTTATTGTTCCGGTTAATGTCCCCGTATAGGTTTGCGAATCGGTAATGGGATTAAAAGACAGCGCTCCCGTCGCTGAAACCTGGGGGAAAGGATTGTAGCTGAAGTTGAGATTTTTTGAAAATGTTTTGGAAACCTCTATAAAATGGGCTATTATCTGGATTGTGTTTGCCCTTGAAGGCGGCCTTGGGACCTCTCTGACTTCTAAAACATTGATAATTTTGCTCGAATAAAGTTTCGCAATAGCTTGGGCTCTCGCTTTGGATGACTGGCTGTAAACCTCACCTTCAAGTATGTATTTACCTTTAAGAGCCCTTACTCTTACCTCATCAAGGTTTATCTCTTTTTCTATTTTTTTCGCAATAATTCTTTCGGTGTTTGAATCAAGCGTGGTCAGATCCAGAATGTTTTCATTACCGCTTATTACTCTTTTGATCCTGTCCTTGTCTTCCTGAGTAAACACTTCGCCGTCAATTACGATTTTATTGTCAAGTCTTTGAATGTTTATGCCCTCTACATTTATGAGAAGCCTTCTTATCTCATTTAACATCTTTTCCGGATCGGAGGAGTAGACTTTTATCTGAAGCGTTGCTCTTTGTCTTCCCTTTGTGTCGTAAACCATTAAAAGGGTTTCTCCCGATCTTTTCGGGTAAAGCGTTATACGCTTGGCTTTTCTGTTTGCCTTAAAGTCGCAAATGTCGGGATTGCCTACGGTTACATTGCCTATTGAGAATTTAAAGCGTTTTACTTTAGGAACATTTACAATCAAATATTCTTCGGCTGAAGAATTTAGTGCCGGAAGAAGTACAAATGAAGAAATTATGATTGCTGTAAGAACTTTTTTTATATTTTTCATTTTAACCTCTTTTACCTTACCCAGGTTGAGGCAGAGCCTCTCTGTTCAATCCATTTGGGTTGAGGGGATATTTGAAGCGGTTTGTTAATCCCTGTTGCATCCTGCGATTTCATCTTTTTATTGTCTCCCTTTAGCTTATCGGGAGGAACGTAATCGAATTTGGGTCTTAAAGTAAGTGTCAGATTGCCTATACTTTGTGCTAAAGAAAGCTTCATGCAGTCTTTGGGCGTAAGAAGAAGCGTGATATTTGAAAAACTTATATCTCCCGGAGCTCGGTCTTCCTTTTTGGCCGATCCTGAGGGAACGGATTCAATTGTATAGTATCTGCCTACCGACAGAACCTCTACATTTTGTAAAACTGTAACGGCAGTTGTGTCGTTTGCCAGATTTGTTTTTCTGTCAACGGTGTTAAACATGCCTATGATATCTACTCTGTCGGCCGGTCTTATAAGACCGGCGACGCCTGTGATTTCTGTTACAGCAATTGTCATTGCCCTTCGACCTTTAGGAATCGAGGCGGAAACATTATCGCTTATGTTTCGCAGTTTCTGTTCGGTAATCTGCTCATCCTGTTTAATCGGGATGGCGGCTATGTAGCCTACTCTCTGGGATTTAAGGTTGATCAAATCCTCTTCGCTCATTGCTCCGAGCTGATCAAGCGAAATGGCAAGTGCATTGGGTTCAACAAAGGGTTCGGGAATCTTTTTAAACTCAAGCATAGATTCGTCTATAATTGTGTTCTGGCGTATATCTTTTGCTGCGACTACGACAACGTAAGGTTTGTATCTGCCTTCTACGAGTTTAATTCTTTCCTTAGTGTAGAAAAGCATTAAGACAACGGCTAAGGCACCGAAAACAACTGCAATTAAAAGAGCTCTTTTGCTTTGCATTAAACCCTCCTGGAATTTGCCGGGCACGTGTATTGTATATACAAAAGGATAAAAGAAAAACCTAAGTAAGTCAAAGAGTTTTGCCCCTGTTCACGGTTGAGTAGTGAAGATGTTATTCGATTACTATCCCTTTATCTTTTCATAAACCTGGATAATTATATTTTTATCTTTTGAATAAATGGTGGCCTTTTTATTAAATTTCCATATAAGCTTTCTTAATTGAAGCTCCGCGTAAAAAGCTCTTTCCTTTATGATTCTATACTTGATCTGATTAATTACGCGGTGAATATTCTTTTTAGACGTTGCATGATTTACTATGTGATCAATTCTTTCCTTGACGGTTTTATGATTTACGGCCCTGTTGAGAGCCCTGTTGAAATCCTTTGATTCGATTATTTGCTCTATTTCATCATCGAGATATCCGTATTTGCTCAAATGAACGGCGTTTATGATTTTAAGATTTCTCTTAAGCTCTTGCCTTAAAATTTTCTTTGCCAGCGGTCTTGATTTTACTATCGCTGCGTAAAACTTTCCGTTAATAATTTTTTCGGCAGGCATGGTTTCTATTATTTCAAAGATTTTCGCAATTCTTTGAGAAGTCGGTCTAAATTTCGAATTCTGTCGGGCATTTAAAAGTTTTAAACGGACAGGTTTTTTGCTGCGATTTTTTATTTTTCTTTTTCCGGCGGCTCCTGCGCTTGTTGCTTCGCTGCGGGCGATAAAGCGGTCGTCGCTGCTGGCGTAGAGTATTTTCGAATTTTCGCTTTTTGCGTTTTTTATGCCGTTTTCTATCTTTGCGATTACCCCGGCGTGATTGACGTTGTTCTTAAGAATTTCGTCTATGTTGTTTATGAAGTTTGAAGAAATCTTAAACCTTAATCCTGAGTCAACAGCTGTTGTCGTATTCTCATTTTGCTCCTTTTCCTCTTTCTGTTCTTTTTCGTTTTCAAACGGTCCGAATTCTTCCTCTATGAGTTCGGGGTCTGTAATCGGTTCGTCGTCCGGGCTTAGCGTTTCGATGTTTTCGTATATTTCATTTTTTCTGTCTTCATCTATTTCCCCTTTATCCCCGCTTATTGCATCCATTCCTTTACCGTAAAGATCGTTTATCTGACTTCCGGCAGCGTTCATTACAAGCTGCTGGGCCAGCATTTGGCCGTAATCTTTTGCAAAGTCTTTATTTGCCAGCATTAAAATTCCCTGAGTGGCCATACCGGTTACAAATGATTTTGTTTTCATATAACTGCCCATTTTTTCCGGATCAGTAGGTACAGGGAACATTTGCTGAAACGACAGCGAAAGTGCCTCGTTAATTGCTGCG
>CAYYBZ010000186.1:3953-5123 GCA_964470285.1 uncultured Oligoflexia bacterium | reverse complement strand
TTTGATGTAGATCCCGGAAGTATGGTTTTTGATTCAACTCAGGGAGGTTTTCTTTTTGATACTTCTGAAACCTATAATTTCACGATTACTATGAGCGCACCCAACGACCCGGAAGCAAGCTTAGAGGGACAAAACGGATTTACAATGGAAATTCTTGGTTCTGAGGGGGATCCCGCAGGTGAATTAATAAATGACTCATCCACATATTTAAACTCGGATGAAAACGTAATTATGGATTCCGATAATCCTTCTTCAATATCCGATTCATGGACTTTTCGCTGGAAAGCTCCCTCATCGGTTAACGGATCGCTCACAATATATTTTGCCGGTGTCGACGGTGACGGAGACGGAATCGAAAATGCCGAAGATAAATCGGATATAGGCCAGGTAAAACTTTTTAAACAACAGCTGACCGAAAGCCCACCCGGTGGAGGATGCGGTTTTATCTCCTCGGGTCACTCGTATTATAGTTTCCCCCTTGTGTTCCTGGTATTTGGGGTGTTCCTTGTTGTGGGGTATTTTGGTTCTGGTAATAGTATTGCTGCTGTTGCTGATACTGCTGATAATACTGTTGATTCTGATAATTAGGATTATTCCCCTGATAGTATTGCCCGCTTGAGCGTTGCTGTTGATAGTCGTAGTATTGTCCGCTCTTTCTCGGATCATTTCCATAAGTATTGGTCATACGCGGATCGTATCCTCTTTCCTGCCAGGTATTTCTATTTGTATTTTGCGAGCCGGCGATTTTGGCCAGATCCGAACATTTGATTTCTTTAATAACTCCGGTTTGATCCTTTACAACGATCCAGCCGGTTGTCCCCGACATTATCTCAACGTTGGGATACTTTTTCATGAAATCTTCGTTGGAAAGAAGTGCCAAATCCTGTTTTAAGTTCTGCGTTTTAACTTTTGAAAGATCCTTAACTGTTTTTCCTCCTATCACATTTCCAAGAAAGCCGTCCGTCAGTCCTAAAACCTTTTGTGAAACGCTAAGCAGTGCGTTTGAAAGAGGATTGTTTGAACCCATGTGCCTGCCTGCAATATTGCCTGTGACATTTGAAAAATCTATTGCCAGAACGTCGCCCAATTGTCTGACTCCCCAGGGAACAATTGCCCCGTAAAGAAGTATTTTCCAGTAATCGGGTTTTCCGCTGTTCATTAACCCCGGAG
>CAYYBZ010000186.1:0-3943 GCA_964470285.1 uncultured Oligoflexia bacterium | reverse complement strand
GCGTAGTAGGCCCTTGAGGAGGTGTCACCGGTCTTTGAACGGGGCCCGTAATACCGTCGTCAGAAGCTCCTCCGCCTCTTCCCGGACCGGGTGTCCCGCTGCCCGATGATCCGTCTCTGCCGGGTCCTGAAGCTCCCGGAGAAGGCGATTTTGATCCCCAGGAAACCAGGCCTAAAGGGTCTGAATGCTTAAGCGGATTGTTCCCCGGATAGGTGTAACTGTTAATACTTGAAAGCGGAGATAGCGGATCTTTAGATATAAATCTTCCGGTGTCCGTATCGTAATATCTGTATCTGAAGTCGGATAGCGAGATCTCATCAAAATAAGGTCTTGATGCGAAGGCAAGTTTTCCCGAGAGAGAGTTCTTTATCTTTTTTACCAGGGGTTTGCCGAAAGGTTCATAGTTGATTGATTCAACAACACTGCCTTTTGCCGAAGTTAATTTAACTATGTTTCCGCCTGCATTCTGTATCGGATAAATGTTTTCAGGGCCCGAGGCTATGGCCAGAGGTGTGTCAATATGAAGAATATCAGGCCTGTATACGAAAGATTTTATCGGCTTACCTGATTCGTTTTCTTCAATAAGATTTACGAATCCGTAATATCTGAAAAATGATTTCTTTCCGTTCACGATTTGTGAATACTTTCTCCCGAAAGGATCGTATTCAATTTTTAAAAAGGTTTTGCCGTCTTTAACAAGACTGTCCAGCAGGCCGTCGGAAGAATAGTTAAATTTTAATTTCGTTTCTTTAGATATCTTGTTTATAAGATTTCCTCTTGAATCATACTTAAAGTTTATATCTCCGGCGCTTAAAAGCCTTCCCGCCTTGTCATAGCTGTACTTACGTTTTATTTCGGGTGTTTTCTCGGAAATTCTGTTTCCTTCTGCATCGTATGCGTAACTGTAAATACCGTTTTTACCGTAATCAACGGTTAAAATTCTGCCCATTCTGTCGTAAGCATAATTTACCGAGCCTTCTAAAGTTGTTTCTTTCAGGACATTTCCGAAGCTGTCATACTCATACGCTGCGCTGTATAGAATTTTCCCGGCCTTGTTTTTTGAGGTTATGTTTTTAATACGCATCAAATCAGTGTAATCGTAGGCCGTAATAATACCGTTTGGATAACTGATTTTTTTTATCTGATTGTCAAGGTTGTATTTAAATCTGTATTTTTGTTTGTACGCATCTATTATTCCCGCCAGCAGGTTGAGCTTGTTGTATCTATAAGATATCAGTCTTTTTCTGCCGTCATAAATTGACGTCAGATTGCCGTATTTATCGTATTTGTAGTTTAATGTCTTATTCCTTGTTAAATCTTTCTCCGAAATAAGCTTCCCAAGGGAATTGTATCTGAAGGAAAAGGAAGAATTATCATTTTTTGCGCCTATCAGTTTTTCGCTTTTATCGTAAAGAAACTCGGCCAGAGAATTTTTGCCGTCCGTAACCCTGGTTAATCTTGAATCCCTGTTATACTCATAGGTTAATACGGATGAATCGGGAAGAACCCTTCTTATCAGTCGTCCCATTTTGTCATAGCGGTATGATTCTATGCTTGAATCCGGATAAATCCTTGATACAAGTTGCCCCATACTGTTGTATCTGAATTTTTCCAGAGTTCCGCCGGGAGTTTTAAGAGATGTGACGTCTCCCTGACCGTTATATGCCAGATTGACTTTTCCGCCTAAAGGATCTGAAGCTGACATGAGTTTTCCGGAGGAGTCGTATTTAAATTTTGATCTGGCTCCCTTACCGTCAATCATCTCAACAATATTTCCTTTCTTATCATAAACGTTCTTAAGGTAAGTTCTTTTATTTCTTTTAACTTCGGACAATCTTCCGGCAGCGTCATAAAGATAGCTTAAATTCGTTCCGGTGTTTGTTCTTTCCTTAATGAGCCTTGATGCAAAGTCATAAGAGTACTGTATCTTTTTGCCGTTAGGCTCCTGAATCTCGGTTACTCTATCCATTATATCCATTGTGTATCTGTGCTTGTTTTTTCTTCTGTCTTCCATCACTACATAGTTGTAACCGTAAGTGAAAGTTTCATTTGTTTTATCCGGGAAAACTATTCTTACGAGTCTTCCCATAGGATCGTAAAGGTAAAAGAATTTAGTGTTACTTTCGGATGAGTAATATACAAGATTTCCGGTAGGTTCATAACCGTACTGCCGGGTTTTTCCTCCCGGGCTAACCGACTTGATAAGATTTCCGGATCTGTCATATTTGTAGGAGTGGCGTCCTCCGTCAAAGTCCGTCATAGAGGTAAGCTTACCGGTTGAATCGTATGTATAGTGTTTGTTAAGGCCGGCCGGGTTTGTTTCCGATTCCAAAAGCCCCATTTCGTTGTAAGTGTATTTTGTTTTGGCGCCTCTTGCGTCGGTTATTTCGACCGGTTGATTATCGAAGTTATATTTTATTGAAATCTTTTTTTTCATTTCGTCTGTCAAAGAATCGACATTTCCGGCGGAGTCGTAGGTAAGTTTTATCTTTGAACCTTCCGGATCAAGCTGTTCGATTATTCTCCCGAGCCTGTCAGATTTAAAGCGTATTATGTTTCTTTCAGGATCAATAAACTGGGTTATGTTCCCGAAGCGGTCGTAAAGCATCGATACCGAAATTCCTGAAGCGTATATTATCTTCGTAAGATTTCCCCTCTCATCGTAGCGGTAGTTGATTCTGTTTTTTGAGGGAAGGGTTTTTGTAAGGAGGTTGCCTCTTTTGTCGTAAGTAAAAACGGTTTTTGCCTTGCCCTCTGAAAGTCCTGTCAGCCGGCCCGATGAATCATAAGTATAAGTTGTTGTGTAACCCAGGGGATGAATTATTTTAGAAAGCTGTCCGTTGTCGTCGTAGATATAATTAGTTACCGACCCGTTTTGATCGACGCTTTTTGAGAGTTTTCCGGTCTTAGTATCGTGAAATGAAGTTTTTACGGTTTCATCGGAATTGATTTCTACAGTTTTACCGTCTTCTTTAAAGAATTTAAATGTTCTTTTATTGCCTCCGGCATCAATTACCTCACCGTAAACAACGTTTCCCTTTTTACCGTACGAATAGTTTGCCTTTTTTGGTCCCGGTCCACTCTGATTTGAAACGCGATTGTACTTGTCATAGCTTATGGCCACTTTCCCGCCGTTAGCAAGCTTGATGTTTGTAATTTTATGCTGATTATCGTAGCCGAAAATCTCTTTTTCTTTCATCAGGCCGGTTGTTTCAAATAAATTTCCTTCTTTATCGTAAGAGTATTTGTAAATTCTTCCTACAGGGTCGGTAACGCTTATTATTCGTTTTTCACCTGAGTATACAAATTCCAGGGCAAGGCCCTGAGAATCGGAAATTCTTGAGAGTTTTCCTGCGCTGTAGACGAGCTTAAGGTAGTTGGAATTTTTATCTTCAATTCTTGTCAGTTTACCCGTTTTATCAAAAAATTCCTTTTTCCCGTCTCTGAATCTTCTTACAAAACCGTCCTTTGTTTCAAAAAGCAACTGCCCTTTTCTCATGTTTGAAAAATATGTTCCGAAAGGTATATCCAGCCTTCCTTTAAGATAGTTATTTTTCATTTCAAGGAGATATGGGTCTTTCTCAAGCATTTTTTCCTTGAACTTCTGATAGTATTTCTCAGGTTTGGCAAGTCCTTTACTCTCATCGAATTTCTTCCTGACTTCATATATTTTTTCCGCCAGACGAATTTTGTATTCTCTTGTGAAGTTAAAAGAAGTTATGAAACCGTCGGATTCTTCCAGCTTAAGCTCACGGGCACCCTTGGTGATTATTTTTATCATGTAATTGTGCCTCCACCCGTAACCCAAAGGGCCGTCTTTTCGGGAATGGAAGCTGTTGTAGAATCTCTCAAACTTTAAATCTATATTTGAGGCGCTTATATCGAAATCCGTAAGCGGTATGTAGAGGTTCCCGCTTCTTAGATTAACCGGATCGGGAAGATG
>CAYYBZ010000185.1:0-5136 GCA_964470285.1 uncultured Oligoflexia bacterium | reverse complement strand
TTTGGAAAAAGAAAACCATTACCATATAATCGGTTTTTACAATAATCCGGCGGAAATTGCCGCCAACATTGTTAATTTTTTTAAAGGCCGATCTTCCCCGGAAAAAGCTACATTCGACCGAATAGCTCAAAAGATGACAATAGAAACGGAAAAACCGATCCCGTATCAACTGGACGGAGATCTCATTGAAGGCAAAGAAATACTCACGATCGAAGCCGGACCCCGTCTTAGGATTCTTACCGGTGAGAACTTCTAAAGCCGGTATTTCGCAAGGACAGAATTTATTGATATAAAATTGACTTTGTCCCCATTTATTATTTAAATAGCGGATATGCGTTTAAAAGAGGAAGAAATCAGCAAAATTATAGATAAGGTTCTGGAAAACCTTAAAAATAAAAACCTTATTACAATAAAGGCTTCTGAGGATGATGTCCGCCGTAAAATGGTGGGTTCTTTCACTCAAAATCTAACTCAGGAAGATAAACTGGACGAAGAAGTTGAAGAAATACTGAAGAAGTTTCAAAGACAGATTGATTCAGGTCAGGTTGATTACAGAAAAATGTTCATGAAAGTCAAAAATCAACTCGCAAAAGACAGAAATTTTATATTATGAGATTATCAGAAGAAAGAATATCACATATATCCCATTTAATAATCGACGGCCCCTATAACGACGACCTTGTCGATTATTCCGACGACGATATGGCCCTGAGGGAAACAAAAAGAATTATTACCGAATACATGAAACTTGACGATGAAATCGATACCTTACTCAGAGAAAAACTCAAATCATATTCAAGAGGAGTTCAGGAAGGCTCCAGAGAATGGGATATTCTTTACAGGAAACATTACGATGAAGAAATGAAAAAGAGGTTTAAATCCTGATTTCTCACCCGTAACAGTTAATTGAATGCCTTTTTTGTTCAAAAAGAATTTAAAACATCTTCTTTTACTGGTTATTCTTGCTTTTGTTATATTCTCAAGATTTACATGGCTGTCCGAAAAACCTTATCACCATGACGAATCCCAGTACGCAACATTTTCGTGGTACACATATAACGGTTCGGCTTATAAATACAATCCGATACTTCACGGACCGTTTCTTACTTACTTCAATGTCTTTCTATATAGTATTTTAGGCGACAGCAATTTTTCAGCCAGATTCGGACCCGCATTTTTAGGAGTTGTTCTCGTACTGCTTCTTTATTATTTCTCAAGATTTTTGGGGAAATTTGCGGCATTCACACTCATGATAATGTACGCCATATCCCCTTGCTTTACTTACTTCGCGCGATTTTTAGGCACGGATATTTATATAGCGCTTTTTTCCGTTCTTTTTATTTTCTTTTTTGCTGAGCATGTAAGGACCAGAAAACCGGCTTTTATTTATCTGTCAGCTGGCGCTTTAGCGTTTCTATTTCTCATAAAAGTAAACTCATACATATACGCCTTTATATTCTTAAGCTTTCTTATGATTCTAAAATTGGCCAAGTTTCCCGCAGATATTGAAACATATAAGCGCAGATATATAGACACCTTAAAACTGCAACTGCTTCATGTTTTCCTGGGATGCATATTATTTTTTGTCATTTTTGCAGTTTTTTACACGTCCTTCTTCACTTACATACAGGGATTTTTTGACGGATTATTCTTAAAGTCTTTAGGCTATTGGGCCGGACAGCATACTTCCCAGAGAATAAAAGGCGATTTTCATTATTATTTACCTATTATGCTCATATATGAGCTCCCCGTAATAATAGTGGCCGCAGGCGGACTTTTGAAAAAAATTCTAGAAAACAGAAAAGCGGTACTCATTACGGCCGGTGTTTTGACTTTTTCAATTACATTAACAATTATTCCTTCCATTTTCTGGGATAAAAGCTTTTTCGGCGGCTCTAAAACTACAAAGGATGCATTTGACTACATATTTCATATTCAAAGCCCCTGGCACATTTTAATGATTATAATGCTGATTCATTCCGGGGTTTACTGTATCCATTCTTATATTGAAGAAGGCCGCATCTTTCTTTCTTTTGTCACCTACTGGTTAATCTTTTCCGTACTTGTTTATTCATATGCCGGCGAGAAGGTGCCCTGGCTTACTTTAAACATACTGATGCCGACAATATTTTACGCGGCTATTATATTTAGCGATTTTTACAGAAAAATCCGGCCCCGCATGATTCTTCGCATCAGTACATTTGCAGTTCTGGCAATTTTTTGCGCTTTTACGGTCTTCATTCAACTTCGAGTCTGTTTAGACAACCCCGCCGATCCGAAAGAAAGACTGGTTTATGTTCAGACTTCCGATGAAATGCTTCTGCTTGTTGACAAAATAAATGCTATTGCACAGAAAACCGGCAAAGGAAAGAGCCTGAAAATTGCTGTTCATTCTGAGGCCGGATGGCCTCTTAACTGGTATTTAAGAAACTATGAGACGATTTATCCGCCTCCTGACATTAATAATCAGGATAATGACATCATTATAATCGACTTTATGGATACACCCAAATACTCCCGCTTGGAAAAAAATTATGATTTCAAGAGGGTTAAACTGAGAGTTTGGTGGGTACCCGGAAAAATTAAAAACGGAATTAAGGATATTTTCAATTATTATATTTTCAGAAAAGTCTGGAGCCGTTTAGGAAGTCTCGATATAGCCGTTTATATAAATAAGGGAATAGAATGACTATTTAGGCGCCAGCGTGATCTGGACATACCTGCTTAAGTCCAGATACTTAACGGCTGATTTTATTACCTCTTTCTTTTTTACGCTAATAATACCGCTCGAATAATCATCGAAATCAACGGGAAGTCGGTACAATTTGTTAAGACCGGCGTTTATTGCCTGAGCTGAATTTCTTTGCAGTTCAATTTCGTATGAGCCGATCAGATAATTCTTTATTCTTGAAAGTTCCTCTGCGCCTAAACCGTTTTTTTGAATTTCAGCGATCTTGATTTTAATTTCGTCAGTAACCTTTGATACATTTCGGGGATCACAGCTGACGTAAATAAGCAGGTAACCGTCCTCAATCCCGTGAAAAATTACCGAGAATACCGAGTAGGCAAGCCCCAATTTTTCCCTTAGATGTGTAAACAGTATTCCCCCGCCAAAACTTGTTAAAGCTGCGTTTATGATTTCAAGAGAAAAGCGGTCAGGGCCGGACAGATTAGTCCCCCTGAATCCGAAGTTAATATACGCGTTAGCGCTTTTTATTTCTTTATTTATTATTATCGGTTTTTCCAACGGTGACAGATCAGAGGGAGTAAAACCGTTATCTATCTCTTTTTTTATTTTGCCCAATGAGTCCTCAAACCTTTTTAATGCATAATCCTTATCAAAGTATCCTACCAAAGTTATTACAAGGTTTTCCGGATCGAATAATCTCTTATGTCTTTTTCTTAATGTTTCTATATTTATTTTTGAAAGTGATTCTTTCGTACCTAAAGAATGAAGGCCGTAAGGATGGTTTCCGTATAGAGCTTTAAGAAACTCTATATAGGCATAAATATCAAAATTATCCCTTATTGCTTTTATCTCTTCAAATGTTCTTTCCTTCTCGTTTTTAAAATGGATTCGGGGATACCGGGCATTGAGCAGAACATCGAGATAAATATCAAGCGATTTATCAAAATTATCGGCTAAAGAGTCCATCTTTACACCAAAGGTATTTTTGCCGACAAAAGAGTCCAGATGCGCACCGCTGATTGATAAATCATGAATTACATGCTCATAGGTTCTTTTAACTGTTCCCTTATGAATGAGATTGGCTATAAGGTTTGAAATTCCGTTATCCTCTTTTGACTCACTCCTTGTTCCTCCCGGAGATATAACAACAGCTGAGCAAAGCGGTGAGTTAATATTAACCTTTGTCAGCAGTTTAATACCGTTTGACAGTTCAGATTCTTCAATCAGAACTTTTTTTCTAAAAGGAAACTTCGGTTTTAAAAGCATTTTAACTTTTTTATTGCCGGAGCTTATAGCTCCTCGGATTATTGTTCCAACCTGTTTTTTATAGATAGGGTTATGATCATTTTGAGGGAAAAGCGAAACCACCGTCATCCCCTTAGGGTTAAGATATTTTCTTGATGTATTAAGGATATCTTCCGTGTTTACTTTTTCCAAAGATCTGATGTATTCATTTTCATAGCTGAAGTTACCGTAAGCCGTCTCAAAATAGGCCATTTTTCTGGCTCTTCCGTAAACAGTTTCCTCCTGAAAAATAAGCTCTTTTAAAACGTTTGCCTTTACCCTTTTTAATTCTCTCGGATCAACAGCCATTTGACCCAATAAAAATATTTCTGCAAGCGTTCCATGAAGCGCTGCAGAAAAACTTCTTTTCATGGGTGAAACTCTCGTAATAAGAAGTCCAGGTCCTGTAACAGAGAAATTGTAAGTTGAAGCGTCTTTTGCGAGAGCCTGTTTTTCTACTATTCCCCGATTTAGTCTTGAATTCTCTCCGTCACCCAGAATCATAGAAAGTACATCTATCGCAGCACAGTCCTTATGAAAGGCGGACGGTATTGGAAATGCAACATCAAATGTGTATTCGGATTCACCTTTTTTCAGAAATTCATATTTGAAACTTTTGCCGAGTTTCTCAGTTGCAAACTTTCTGATATTAGGTTTACCCGGCTTAACTTTCCCGAATAGTCTGTTTATAAGTTTTTTCAGTTCTTGCGAATCAAAATTTCCGGATATTGACAGAATCGTGTTTGAAGGCACATAGTACCTTCTATAAAAATCCAATAAGTCCTTTTTCTTTATAAGCTTTACGGATTTTTCGTAACCGATAATAGGCCGCCTGTATCCGGATACCGTATATGCCAGTTTAAAAAGTCTGTTTGAAAGACTTAATCCGGAAATATCATCACCTTCTTTAATTTCTTCCAGAATCACATTTCTTTCATTTTCCATTTCAGATTCCGGTAAAAGAGGATTAAGAACTATATCTGAAATTACGTCCAGACCTTCTTTATAAAACCTGCTTGCCAGGGTTAGATGGTAAACAGTGTATTCATAAGTAGTAAAAGCGTTTATTTCCCCGCCCGAACCCTCGACTATGCGGTTGATTTCGGTAAGAGACCCAGTGATAGAAGGTGAAGCGCATGGCCTCGCGCACGGCCTGGGGTGTG
>CAYYBZ010000184.1:0-5139 GCA_964470285.1 uncultured Oligoflexia bacterium | reverse complement strand
TTTTACCCCCTTTTAGAAAAAGATTCCGCCTGTATTTTAATTCAGGAACTACTCAAGAGCCCTGACCCGGAAATGGCTTTAAATAAATTACTTGCACTTAACGAAAAAACACATTCCCTTTCCTGTCTTCTTAAGGAGAAAAACTTCAATAAAGATATAATCAGGTTTTTCGGATCCAGTAATTTTCTTGGAAATTTTCTGATTAAAAACACACCGCTTCTGGATAAAATTACTTCAGTGGGGTTCCTGGCCAAAAAGATTCCCGCTTCCGAACATATAGAAAATTTACGGGAGATTATAGCGGGCCAAAAAGACATGGATAAAAAAACCGCACTTATAAAATTCTACAAATATTCGGAATATGTACGAATCACTTTTTTAAGCTTAAACTCAACTATTTCGCTTCAGGAAACGGCCAAGGAACTTTCAAGCCTGGCAGATGCAATAGTGCAAATATGTATTGATATTTCCCATAGAACACTTTTTGAATCGAACAACACAAAATCCTTAAACTTCGCCGTTTGCGGTCTGGGTAAACTCGGAGGAGAAGAGCTTAACTTTTCATCGGACATAGACCTGATTTATCTCTACGATGTTATAGATGAAAAAGACGCATCAGGAGATACCGAAAGCTTAAAAGAATACTACACAAAGTTCTCTCTTTTACTTACAAAGATTCTATCGGAGAAATCGCCCCAAGGCTTTCTATACAGGGTCGACTTAAGACTTCGCCCGGACGGAGACAAAGGCCCCATATGTATCTCTACAGATAATGCCCTTAGATACTACGAATATGCGGGAAGGACATGGGAAAGGTCTGTATTTTTAAGGAAGAGATTTATAGCAGGAGTGAAAACAGTCTTTGATAAATTTGCGGATTCGATCACTCCTTTCGTTTTTAAAAAATACCTCGATTACGGAACAATCGAAGATTTAAGCGACATGAAAACTAAAATTGAAATGGATTTATCAAATATACGCAATGATTTGATAGATATAAAAAACGGAAAAGGAGGAATCAGAGAAATTGAATTCTTCGTTCATGCCCTCCAGCTTATTAACGGAGGCAGAATAACCGAGATAAGATCAAACAATCTTCTCGATACGATAAGAAGGCTGAAAAAATCAGGGCTTATTTCCTATGAAGCAGAAGATACGCTGTCTCAATCATACATATTTTTACGTGAAGTCGAACATGCGCTTCAGATTAAAGACGAAACACAAACATGGAAGCTCCCCGTTTCAGATTCAGATATGAAAAAGCTGGCCCTAAGAACATCGCCGACATTCATAATTGAAAAACTGATTGCGGGATCGTTCAAAAAAAGGATTTTAAAAACAATGAGGGATGTTCGGAGAATATACGATTCTCTTTTTTCAAAAAAGAACGACTTACCGCCGGAAAGCGAAAAAGCACTTTCAAAAATCTTTGCCAGCGATGCAAACGACGAAACTGTAAAAGAATTTCTCAAAAAACTCGGATTTACTGAAATCGATCTGACATTTAAGAACTTTAATAACTTAAAAAACATGTTTCCCGATTTAAAATTTTCCGCAAAGGCCAGAAAATCCCTTAGAAAAGTAATCCCCTCAATAATTCTAAACGCCTCTAAAGCCCCGGAACCGAACATGGCACTTTCGAATTTCAACAAATTTGCAATGTCGGTCAGAATGCATCCTTATTATTTCACGCTACTTAAGGAAAATCCCAAAACCCTTAATTTATTATTGATGCTGTTCGGAACTTCCACTTTTTTATCCGGATTCCTATTAAAACATCCCGAACTTCTTGACTGGCTTGTTTTAACGGGAAACTATAAAAATGAAATAAAACCGTATGCAATAAGGCAAAGATTTCTTTCCGTAATAAAAAACGATCCTAGCTCAGAAAACCGGATTAACTCTTTAAGAAGAATTAATAATCAGGAGATATTGCGGGTAGCAATCAATGAAATCCAGGACTCAATAGATGTTTTTGAAGCAATGGAAGAGCTTTCACTTATAGCGGACTCATCCGTGTATTCATGTTATCTGTTATCTCTTAATCAGATTATCACGGATAAAAGAATAAGCGAATTGGACGAACTGGCCGACTCGGATAAAATTCCTTTTATGATAATGGGCATGGGAAAACTCGGAAGCCGTGAATTCAGCTACCGTTCAGATCTGGATCTTATCTTCCTATATGAAGAAAAAGAAAATGAGAGCTTTACAAAAACAAATCTTACCAGACTTGCACAGAAAATAATTTCCGGCCTCTCACTTCATACTGAAGAAGGTTATTTGTACAGGGTCGATATGCGTTTAAGACCTTCAGGTTCAAGAGGAGTTCTTGTAAGCTCTCTGGAGTCCTTTCTTAACTATCACCGTCACAAATCTCTTTCATGGGAAAAACAGGCACTGCTGAAAGGCAGGTATATATGCGGATCAAAGAAAATCTGGGATAGTGTAAAAATTCTTATAAGGGAAACCTGCTACAGCGGGATATCGCCTCAAAGCCTTGAGCAACTTACAAAAATCAAGAATTCTCTGGAGAAAGAGCTTGCAAGCACTCAAAATGAAAAATATAATTTTAAATCAGGTCCGGGAGGTCTTTTAGATCTGGAATTCGGTCTTCGAATAATGGAATTAAGGTCTTCGAATCCGCCGGAAGATTTTAAAGCATTGAGCACAATAGAATTACTTAATAAATTCAGCAACATGTCGATACTAGACAAAAAAACATATAAAAAACTGATAAATTCCTATCGTTTCTTTACGAGATTAGAGCATCGTCTAAGATTGATAAAAGACAGGCAGACAAGTTCACTGGGATCAGATATTAATGCACTTCACAAAATTGCAAAAAGTTTCTCCCCCGAGTATGATGGTAAAAAATTATTGGAAAAATACCGTGAATATTCCAAATCAATAAGGGAATTTTATTCAAAAACTATTGAGGAGGCATGACAGAATATGGTTCAGAAAGTTGAAAAAATATGGTTTGACGGAAAAATGGTGGACTGGGACAAGGCAAACATACATGTATTAACCCACAGCCTCCATTACGGACTGGGAGTATTTGAAGGCATCAGATTTTATAAATGTGCAGACGGAAGACCCGCTGTTTTCAGACTTAAAGAACATATTGACAGGTTCTTTGAATCTAACCTTATAGCAAGAATCGGTCTTCCGATAAAAAATGAGGATCTTTTCCAAGCATGCATTGAAACAATCAAAATTAACAAGCTTGATGAAGGATATATCAGACCGCTAAGCTTTATAGGCTACGGGGCTATGGGGCTTTATGTGGAAGGTAATCCTATCCATACAATTGTTGCAGTCTGGCCCTGGGGCGCATATCTGGGCGAAGAGGGTTTAAAAAACGGCATCAGGGCAAAGGTTTCATCGTTTACTCGCCATCATCCGAACGTCGGCATGACCAAAGCGAAAATATGCGGCCAGTATACCAATTCCATACTTGCCAAAAAAGAAGTTAAAGAAGCAGGCTATGAAGAGGCCATCATGCTTGACCCTGAAGGTTATGTATCAGAATGCTCGGGAGAAAACATCTTTATTACCAAAGATAACGTAATTAAAACAACTTCGCTTACTTCCATCCTCGCCGGAATAACAAGAAACACTATTATAGAAATTGCAAAGGATAAGGGGTACAATGTTATTGAACAGAGGTTTACAAGAGATGAAATGTACTCGGCTGATGAGGTTTTCATAACCGGCACAGCAGCTGAAGTAACACCAATTAGAGAAATTGATCACAGAACCATAGGAAAAGGTAAACCCGGACCGATCACAAAAGAAGTTCAGCAAACATATTTTGATACTGTAGTTGGAAAAGTGGAAAAGTATAAAAAGTGGTTAACCTATATTGAGAAATAAGATTAAAATTTATTATGTCGTTTTTTTTATTTTCTGCATGATTGTTACTTCATGCGTAACAAAAACCATAGGTGACAATTCGGCTGATATTCCTCCCAATGTGCAGATTTACTACTTTCCAAAAAAACTGATATGGAAAAACCTCATTCAGATTATCAGAAACGAATTTCTCATTACCTTCGATTATGCCAGTTACAGTAAGGGGCATTTTGTGTGCAAGGAAATTCGGGATGAGGAAATTTCCGGTATAAAAACCCGCGTAAGATTAAGCGGTTCCATGACATTCGACGGCTCAGGTACCATAGTGTCCATTTACAAGCAAATAGAAAGATGGGACGAAAAAGAAGCTGTTTGGCAAAGCGTCCCTACCGATTTTCTGATTGAAACTTCAATCCTCAACAGACTCGGTGAAAGGCTTTCCAAGTACACGAGAAAAAAATAATCCTACTATGGAAGTTTTCTGATAATTCGCTCTATACTCTTTGCTTTCCCGGTTTTCTCGTCGATATCCGCCACAACGGCATTGATTCTGATATCATCTTTTGCAGGCTCAAATCTCTTGGATCTTTGATTTAAAAATTTCTCTATAATAATCTCTTTTTTCACACCTATAACCGAATCAAATGCCCCTGTCATGCCCGCATCTGTTATGTAAGCCGTTCCCTTGGAAAATATTTCTTCGTCTGCAGTTTGAATATGCGTATGTGTCCCCACTACAAGGGACACCTTTCCGTCAAGATACAATCCCATTGCCTTTTTTTCAGATGTTGCCTCTGCATGGATATCTACAGCTATAATATCTGCTGTATCCTTAACCAGTTCAATTGCCTCGTCGACTTTTCTGAAAGGACAGTCGTAATTCTCCATGAAAACCCTGCCGCAGGCATTAATGACCGATATCTTGTAGCCCTTGCCGGTATCGATAGTGCAAAGACCCCTTCCGGGGCTTCCTTGAGGATAATTAATCGGTCTTAAGACACGGTTTGTATTTGATATGTACTTTTCAACCTCCGGGTTGTTCCATATATGATTGCCCGACGTAATAACATCAATGCCCATCTGCAGCAGTTCATCGGCTATGGCTCCTGTAAGACCGAATCCTCCGGCGGCATTTTCACCGTTAGCAATAGTGAAATCTATAGAAAATTCATCTTTGATTTCTGGCAGAAGTTCTTTAACAGCTCTCCTACCGGGTCTTGCGAAAATATCCCCGATAAAAAGCAGATTCATTTTGCAAACTCCACCGATCTTGTTTCTCTT
>CAYYBZ010000183.1:269-5143 GCA_964470285.1 uncultured Oligoflexia bacterium | reverse complement strand
AAACCGTCGCCCTCTTTTGAAAGAATATTTCCGGCCGGAATTCTGCAGTCCTGGAATGAAAGGCTCACCGTTCCGGATGCTCTTAAGCCCATTTTCTCTTCACGCTTATCCACGCTCATTCCCTTTGTACCCTTTTCGACAACGAACGCCGAAATAACCGGTTTCTTAGCTTCCATACCTGATACCGCATAAACGATAACGACACCGGAATGCTCACCGCTTGTGACAAAAAGTTTTTGTCCGTTTAAAATCCAATCGTTTCCGTCTTTTCTGGCCTTTGTCTGAAGCGCTTTCGCATCGGAGCCGGCCTGCGGTTCGGTTAAACAGAAAGAACCGCTTATAAATTCACCCGAGGCAAGTTTCGGAATGTATTTTTGCTTTTGCTCCTCGGTACCGAACATATTGATGATTTCAGCCACCATGTTTGTTACGGACATGGTAACCGCCGTCGAGGCGCATCCGGCTGAAACCTCCATCAAGGCCAGAGCCAAAGCGACAGGCCCGGCTTCGGCACCTCCGAGCTTTTCAGGAATGTTAACGGCCATTAAACCCATTTGCGCAAGTTCTTTAATGTACTTGCGGGGGAATTCCTCTGTTTCGTCAAGTTTTGCCGCAACCTTTTTTAAGATATTTTGAGAATAATCCCTTACCGTTTCCTGAATCATTTTCTCGGTATCTGAAATCCTAAAGTCCATCTTTTAATTCCTTTTTTCAGGACAAATATCATTCTTTCCATTTAGGCTCGCGCTTTTCCAGAAATGCGGCCATCCCTTCCTGTTGATCGGGGTGATTGAAGCATGCCGAGAAAAGAGAGGCCTCTAGCTCACATGCCTTGTAAAGATCGAGATTAAATCCGCCGTCAATCGCCTTTTTCGCCAGAGCCTGCGCATATTTTCCCTTTTTAGTAATCTGCTTTGCAAAATTTAATGTTTCTTCTAAAAGCTTCTCATGCGGATAAACTCTGTCTGCCAGACCTATTCTTAAAGCTTCCTCGGCCTTTACCATTTCACCCGAGAAAATAAGTTCTTTTGCCTTGGCGGGTCCCACCCTTCTTGGAAGCCTTTGAGTTCCTCCGAAGCCGGGGATTACAGCCAGATTGACTTCGGGTTGTCCGAACCTGGCCTTTTCAGAGGAAAAAATAAAATCACATGCCAATGCAATTTCACATCCACCGCCCAGGGCAAAACCGTTAACCGCCGCAATAACGGGGATATTAATCTCTCCAAGCATAAAAAGAATTCTGTTGCCCAGTTTTGAAAATTCAAGCGCCTGAATTGGCGACATCTCTTTCATCTCGGAAATATCCGCTCCCGCAACAAATGATTTCTCACCTTCGCCTGTTAGTATAAGGCAGCTAATATCCTTTTTTGAGGAGAGCTTGAAAAGACAGCATTCAAACTCTTTTAAAAGCGCATTGTTCAATGCATTCATAGCTTTGGGTCTGTTAAATTTACAAACCTCAATGTTTCCGTGAGTTTCACAAATCAGATTTTCAAATTTTGTTTCCATGTTTACCTCAAATGTCGGTTAGTAACTGTAAAATCCCTTGCCGCTTTTTCTGCCGTACCAGCCGGCATCCACATAGGTCTTAAGCAGCGGACAGGGCCTGTATTTCGTATCTCCGAGTCCGTCATGAAGAACGTTCATTATTGCAAGGCATGTATCAAGGCCTATCAGGTCGGCTAAAGCTAAAGGGCCCATCGGCTGATTTGTTCCCATTTTCATCGCGTTATCGATATCCTCGGGTTTGGCTACACCTTCATAAAGGGCGTAAACAGCCTCGTTAATCATGGGCATAAGAATTCTGTTTACTATGAACCCGGGGAAATCGTTTGCACAAACCATTTCCTTGCCGAGCTTTTTGCCGATTTCAGCAGTTGTTTTGTAAGTTTCATCAGATGTATGCATGCCCTTTATAACCTCTATCAGCTTCATTATCGGAACCGGATTCATGAAATGCATTCCTATAACTTTTTCGGGTCTTTTTGTTTTAGAAGCTATCTTTGTAATAGAAATAGTGGAAGTATTTGAAGCCAGAATTACATCATTTTTTGCTATTCCATCCAGCTTTTTAAAAATATCAAATTTCAGCTCTTCCTTTTCCGTAGCGGCCTCAACTATAAAATCGCAGTCTTTAAGATCTGCAAGATCGGTTGAAACGGTTATTTTTTTCAAAGCAGAGTCCATGTCCGCCTGCTTGATCTTCTCCTTGGCAACCATCTTAGAATAACCTTTTTCACAAACCTTTTTTCCCTTTTCGGCCAACTCCTTTGAAATGTCATTTAGAACGACATCGTAGCCCGTTAATGCCGAAACCTGGGCGATTCCTGAACCCATTTGCCCGGATCCGACTATACCTATTTTCTTAATTTCCATTATTTCCTCCTGTTTTTAATCGATTATCTTTCGACGATTAATGCCAAAGCCTCGCCCCCGCCTATACAAAGCGATGCAAGACCGGTTTTTTTGTTTTCATTTTTCATCGCGCTTAAAAGCGTTATTAAAACCCTGGTTCCGGAAGCTCCGATCGGATGACCCAGCGCTACCGCACCGCCGTATATGTTAACCCTGCTCCTATCGAGCTTTAGAAGTTTTTCCTGAACTATAGAAACAACCGAAAACGCCTCGTTGATTTCAAAAAGATCTATATCTTCAAGCTTCATGGATGTTTTTTTAAGAACGCTGTTTATTGAATCTGCCGGAGCGGTTGTAAACCATTCCGGTTCCTTGGCGGCTCCCGCCCAGCCTTTTATCCTGGCAAGCGGCTTTAACCCCAAGCTTTCCATTTTTTCCTTAGACATTAATACTACCGCCGCCGCGCCGTCGTTTATGCTTGAAGCGTTACCTGCGGTAACCGTTCCCTCTTTATCAAAGGCGGGTCTTAATTTGGGAAGTTTGTCGGGGTTTCCTTTTGAAGGCTCCTCGTCCCTATCTACTACAATCGGATCACCCTTTCTCTGCGGAACCTCAACCTTGACAATTTCTTCCTTGAACTTCCCGCTTTCAATTGACTTGGTAGCCCGCTTGTAGCTCTCGGCGGCAAATGCGTCCTGTTCTTCCCTTGTTATTTTATGCTCTTTAGCGCACAGCTCGGCAGCGTTACCCATATGGAAATTGTTGTAAACGTCCCAGAGACCGTCATGAACCATGCCGTCTATTAATTCACCGTTTCCCATTCTGTAACCGGTTCTCGCCTTGAAAAGATAGTACGGTGTAAGGCTCATGTTTTCCATTCCGCCTGCGATAACTACATCGGCATCACCGGTCATTATGGTTCTTGCTCCCTGAATAACCGTTTCAAGTCCTGAGCCGCAAACCTTGTTTACGGTAACACAGGGAACCGATTTAGGTATTTTTGCTCCAAGCGAGGCCTGACGGGCCGGAGCCTGACCGACTCCTGCCGGCAGAACCGTACCCATATAAACCATCTGCACATCTTCGGGCTTTATATTGGCCCTATCAACGGCAGCTTTAATTGCAATACTTCCGAGCTTTGTGGCAGGCACGTTTGAAAGAGATCCCTGATAGGATCCGACAGGTGTTCTGGCAGCGCTTACGATAAAAACATCTCGCATAAAAACCTCCCTTTTATTTATTTTCACTTAAAGCCAAATTAAGCTTTATGGCTTTAAGGTATCGTCAAGGCATTTTGCGAGATAACTTCTTTTGGGCTATTTCAAAAAGCTACTTCTCGGGCTGTTTTTCTTCCTTTTTCTCGGGAGAAGTTATCCCTTTTTCAGTTTCAGCAGGTTTGGACCGCTCAACCTTTTTAGAATCTTCAGACGGCTTTGCATCTTTTTTAGCATCCTCAGAAACATCTTTCATTCCTGTATCCGCCGGCTGTTCAACCTTTGCATCATCTTTAACTATGGTACTTTGAATTCTTCTTGCTGAATGATAGGCTAAAACAAGCGAGGTTACCAAAAATCCTACAGCAATGAATGTAGTCATTTTGCTTAGAAAAGTGGCCCCGCCGCTGGGTCCGAAAACGGTCTGGCTCGAGCCTCCGAACGCAGCCCCAAGATCCGATCCCTTTCCACTTTGAAGAAGAATGACCAATACCATGAAAATACAAAGTATAATATGAATTGTTATGAATACGCTCCACATTGAATTAACTCCTAAAACTTTCTATATTGAATTATTTTTGAGAAACTCTTGGCTTCCAAACCGGCTCCGCCTACAAGTCCGCCGTTTATATCCTTTTGTTCCATCAGTGACGCAGTGTTCTCAGGTTTAACCGAGCCACCATACAATATAATGGTATTTTCCGCAAGATTTTGGGTCGTTATCTTTGCAAAGGTGGATCTTATGAATTCATGCGCTTCCTGCGCTATCTGCGGAGTTGCAGTGTCGCCCGTACCTATGGCCCATACGGGCTCATACGCTATTACGATATTCTTGTTTTGCGAAACTTCTACGCCCTTTAAGGAGTCCATCAGCTGAGTTTCTAAAACCTTAAAAGTATCGCCGGCATCTCTTTGCTTCTTTGTTTCACCTATGCAAAGCACGGGAGTTATGTCGTAATCTAAAAGCTTCTTAACCTTTTTAGCAATTAATTCCGAGCTCTCGCCGAATAAATGCCTTCTTTCGGAATGACCGACTATGCAGTATTTTACGCCTAAATCCTTGAGCATGCCCGGTGAAATTTCCCCGGTAAATGCTCCTTTGTCCTCAAAAAAGCAATTTTGCGAACAAAGCTTTAAATCCGAACCTAAAATAGCTTTGTCGGCTGCAAAAAGAGAAGTAAAAGGAGGTGCCACACCGACTGTCGAATCGGCGTGATCCACTAAAATTTCTTTTAGCTCCGAAACGATTTTCTCGGTTTCGGAAACGGTTTTATGCATCTTCCAGTTAGCTATAAAAAGTTCTTT
>CAYYBZ010000183.1:0-259 GCA_964470285.1 uncultured Oligoflexia bacterium | reverse complement strand
CTTTCACTTAAATCTCCTTAATTTACTTGTTAACCGAGCAAAGCTTCCAGTCCCGGCAGAATTTTTCCTTCCAAAAATTCAAGTGTGGCTCCGCCGCCGGTTGAAACGTGGCTGACAGTCTTTTGAGCCCCCACTTTATGAATGGCCGAAACCGAATCTCCGCCTCCTATTATTGTTTTTGCCTTTAAGTCGCCTACTGTTTTGGCTATTTCAAATGTGCCCTTATTGAAAGGCTCGGTTTCAAAAGCACCTAGAGGCC